>JBFKMY010000027.1:0-12760 GCA_041629615.1 Thermodesulfovibrionia bacterium
ACCTCCGGACCGCTGCCGGGCATACATTATCAGCAGTAACAGGCATTTTTTCTCAAACATTCATGAGCCTCATCCCTTTCCCTGCTGACAGCGCATTTTTCATTGCTGTGTACGTGAAATCCTTTGCCTTGATAAACGCCTCTTTTATATCATATCCGCGCGCAAGACAGGCTGTCATTGATGCGGAGAAAACACAGCCCGTGCCGTGATATTCGCCGGGAAGCCGTTCATTCTCAAGGGAGAGAAATTCCTCTCCATCATACAGCAGGTCCATTGCCCTGTCCTCCAAATGTCCTCCCGTAATTATGACTGCAGCAGGCCCGCACTCTTTAAGAATAAGGGCCGCCTCTTTCATGTCTTCTTCATCCACTACTTCCATCCCCGCAAGGAGCCCTGCTTCATAGATATTCGGTGTAATGACTTTTGCCAGAGGGAACAAATCCCCTTTGACGACATCCAGCCCTTTTTCCTCCATAAGCATTACCCCCGTGGATGACACGGTCACAGGATCGATGACAACATTCTTCAGTGAATATTTCCTTATGCCTCCGGCAATGATTGATACAATATCCTTACTGTATAACATCCCGGTTTTTACCGCATCGGGAGATATGTCCTGCAAGAGCACATTCATCTGTGATAAAACAAAATCTGACGGCACCTCCTGAATAGCATGCACGCCTCCGGTATTCTGGGCCGTGAGCACTGCGGCAATACTCAGCCCGTAAACGCCCATGGACGAAAACGTCCTCAGGTCCGACTGAAAGCCTGCGCCGCCTGTTGGATCAGAGCCGGCTATGGTGAGGGCTGTCCTGGATTTTGCATCAATCATGGCGATAATCAACACACAAGGGCACGGCACGCCGTGCCCCTACTATTCTTATGGAAAGACTATATCAACTTGTATATACTATTTTCAAGGACAGAGGAGCCATGATGCATAAGGAATTTCTTGATATTGTCACAGAGAAGGGTGAAACGATCAGGACCCTTCCGCGGTCTGAGATACACGGTAATCCGTCATTAATTCACCGGGTAGTGCACGTACTCGTATTCAACGGGAAAAGTGAACTTCTCCTTCAAAAACGGTCAATGACAAAAGATGTTGCCCCCGGCAAATGGGACACTTCTGTAGGCGGACACGTAAATTCAGGTGAATCACTTGAAGAAGCAGTCAGCCGCGAGACAGAAGAAGAACTCGGCATCATTGGCTGCGACCCAAAGTTTCTCTACTCGTATATTCACTCAAATGTCTATGAGACGGAACTTGTGTATACGTATTCATGCACCCATACCGGTAAAATTGAATTTCAGGAAGATGAAATTGACGAAGTGCGTCCGTGGAGTCTCGACGAAATCAAAATGAATATGGGCAGGGGGATTCTGAGTGACAACTTTGAGCATGAAATTCAAACATATATGGACTTCAGGGATTCAGGGATCCATAACGTCCAGGGGTGAAGAGATCTCAGATTTTCTCACTTCATTTTCCCTCGAATCCCGGCACCCTGAATGAGCATGAAAATTACCCGCTGCTCTTTTGGAAATATTACCATTGACGGAAAAACATATTCCAAAGATGTGATCATCTATCCTGATCATGTATATTGTCCCTGGTGGAGGAAAGAAGGGCATGTGCTCCACACTGAAGACCTGTCAGATATAATAAAGGCGAAATTATCCACCCTGATAATAGGCACCGGGTATTATGGTGCTCTGCGTGTTCCCGATAAAATCCCCGGTTATCTCAGAGCACATAATATTGAAGTGATACTCGGGAAAACGCCGGAAGCAGTTGATCAATACAACAATAGGGCAGATACAAAGGATTGCATTGCTGCCTTTCATCTTACATGTTGAAGCTTCGTTTCAGCGCTGGGTTTACTGATCTTCCGGCAGTTTGTACCCCACGCCTGCAAACTGAATATTAGCCTGATCGTCTGTCCGCGGGGGAGAAACCGCATGCACTCCGCCGCATTTCGGGCATTTCCCTACAAAAGTTTTTAAGGTAAAGGGCTCTCCGCAGCCCTGACATTTTGTTTCCAGCCCGCCGCCAGGAACAGGCTGGTCTTTTATCGCTCCTCCATGTGCATTATATACAAACTCTACGAGCTCTTTGCCTTCAGAAAAAGGCCCTGCCCCGTTCCCGCAGCTTCCGCATGATCCCATCTTTCATACCTCCTCTTTTATTTATATACATACTGTTCGTTCAACATTGATACTTCATATGATAATTATATCGTAATCTTATTACTATGACCTATATCATGAAATTCATTTTTTATTTCAGACCGTGCAGTGAAGTTTTGCTGAAAAAAGCCGATAAGTAAATAAGAAGGCTTAAGTGGTTCATCCATGAAAGGAGATGCCATGTCAGCAAAAGAGACAGTAGAAATTATCAGTCATTCCTCCCTGTGGAAAATGCTGTCCATCAAAGAAAAAATAGAAGCCGCTACCTATGCCCTTTCCATCGCCGGAATCACCCACATGGACGAGGATGTGACCGACCTCGTCGGTGAAGTATATTCAGGCTGAGCTGTTCAATAGGCTTATATGCCCTGTCCTCTCAACGCACTCATTATGGCTGACATGACTTCTCCGGCATTTTCATTAAAAAGGACGTCTGCAAGATGATCGGTCGGGGTCATGGTACGGTTAATGTAGATAAGTTTTGCCCCGGCGTTATGGGCTTCACGGGGGATGGAAGCCGCAGGCTCAACCTGCAACGACGATCCGATCATTATGAACAGATCACATTTCACGGCACACTCATATGCCCTGATCATCTCCTGCCCGGGCATGGGCTGCCCGAAGGAAATCGTCGCCGGCTTGATAAGACCTTTGCACTCGTCACACTCAGGGGCAGGGTCTCCTGCTTCAAGTCTCTCCTGTATATCCTCTATAGGCCATAATTTCCCACAGTTGATGCATACTGCTTTCCTGTTTGTGCCATGAAGTTCTATGACATTTGAGCTGCCGGAATCCTGATGCAGACCGTCAATGTTCTGGGTGACAAGGCATTTCAGTTTCCCTGTCTTTTCAAGTTCGGCAAGGGCCCTATGCGCCTTATTCGGCTGTGCCCCTTCCATTTCCCTGAATAATTCTTTTTTCATTTTCCAGTACCCGACCCGCGCGTCATGACTGGCAATAAATTCCTGATAGGTCACAATCCGGTGCCGGTCCCACACCCCTCCCTTGCTCCTGAAATCCGATATGCCGGATTCAGTTGATATGCCCGCTCCTGTGAATGCAGTGATCCAACGGGACTCCTTTATACGTTCAGACGCATAATTAATTCTTTCTTCAAATGAATTCATTGGCGGTTTACATCAGATTATATTTGCATGAGAAAAAGCAGGACATTCAGTCATCAGGTTTTTATTAGTCATTTGGATTTTGACATTTGACATCAGTCCACTATTTCTCCATCCTGATCCTAAGCAGAATCAGCGTCACAATTCCTGCAGTAAAAAGGATCCCTCCGATCAATGCCCAGACAGCACCCGGTTCCCTGTTGATCTGGAGCAGCACAGCTTCAACAGGATGTGCTCTCAGGTCTTTGACATTTATATTAAAACCCATGTGCGTGGAAGGATTGTTCGGCCTGATAATGTCCTTGTGAATTATTTTCTCATCATCTACATATTCAACACTGACAGCCCAGTCGGAGATATAACCGTAATAGTCAAAACTGATATTTATATTTTTGACCTGCAGCGCATTATTTCTGCCGGATAACGTGACCATGGTCCCCTCAGCTGCTGTTGCCTGCGATTGCACGGCCCCGGCAGCGCTCAATAAATGGGCCACCAGCATAAAAAGAAATCCGGCATGGATTACCTGCGGAGATATTAATAAAAGCCATTGTGTGATTTTTCTCTTTTTTACAATTGATTCAATGCTGCAAAACAGCGTATTGACAGTGAGAACGGAAAGAATCCCGATTAATCCCCACAACCACCATGTTATTCCCAAGGGCTGCGTCTGGAGCCATGCAAAAAGAGGCATGGAATGGAGGGCCTGGAATTCCTGCTTCCCCGGCATAATAAATGCCCCGGCAAACATGAGCAGAAGCATTCCGCCGAGGAGCCAGAGAGACGTCCTCAGGGAGAAGAAGAAGTTAATTATGTGTTTCAGTATTTTCATACACTTAGACAAACGTCGAGCGTTAGCAAAGGTCCGACGTTCGTCGCTCGACGTTCGACGACTTCAGAAACTGTGCGAACTTTTCATTAACAAACTTACCCCAAGGTATGTAAACAGCGTTATGGCAAAGCCCGCTATTCCAAGAACGGCCATGGGCCTGCCCGTCCACCACTGCCTTAATCGTGCATGAAGATAAAAACTGTAAAACCCCCACAGTATACTGGTCCAGAGCTCCTTCGGGGTCCATAACCAGTATGTTCCCCACGCAAGGTAGGCCCATATGCCGCCAAAAATCATGGACAATGTAAACAGGCAGTAGCCGATAAGAACCGCCCTGTATGCCAGTCCATCATATTCAAACCTCCCTGTACGGAAATCCGGAATGCTGCTCCCACCTCTTGTCGAGGGTGGCGAAGAAGGATTATCTTCACCTGGTTCCATGGAGACTGCACGTATCTGTGATAAATTCATGCTGCCAAATATGGCCGCAATGCCAAACAGCGCGTACGACATGAATGCCAGCACTACATGACATTCAAACCAGAAGGTTTTTAAAACCGGCGGGAGCGGTGAATTATGCTGTTTTGTCGTCATTACAAAAGCAGTAAAGAATGCGGCCATTATAGCAAGAGCACCGAGAAAGCGGCTGCGGTCTTTTAAGGCATACGAAAAAGGAATGGCAAAGGCTGCCATTGATGCCGTCAGGAACACAAGGGTATCATGAGGACCGACAAGGGGAAGCCTTCCGAGTTCAGCACCTCTGGAAGCGATATAGATAACTTGAAGGACAAGCCCTGCATATATAAGCGGCCTTTTCCAGAGTGCAAAAAGATACGATGCAAATGAAAGAGTTAACATCCACATGAGAGGATCTTTTACCTTCTACAGGCCGAGTTCCACGAGGAGCTTCCCGTCATGAACACGCACCGATTTGAGCGTGCGCAAAACTGAAGCATGGCCGAGTGCCTGTTTCTCAAGCCTGTACACTACAATAAGGGGAAAATGCTGCTGTGTGAGATCATTGATAACCGTCTTTACCAGCGCATCGTATGATGGCGGAAGACCGTCAACGGCAAGTTGTATCAATCGCGGCTCCCGAAGATAAAATTCACCTCGTTCGGCGTTGTAGTCCAGCTCGCCGTCAATAAGACCATTTCCCGTGGCATGGTATTGCCCGGGCATCTCCAGGCGAATAGCGACCGCAAATCCCATTCTCCCTGAGTCCCGCCGCAGAATGACCCGGGGGGAACTGAGTTCGACATCTCCAACAGCGGTCCCCTGCCTGTAGGGAAACCATATCTCGGTCATTGTCTGCAAGTCCTTCTGCGACAACGCCAGGGTATAGGCCTGCGCCTGCCGGGCGGGAATGATCAGCCCGATCAGAACAATAAACAGGGACATACACGTTATCCTTCCGGACATTCTTTTCACAGGTACACAAACCATAGCTGAATAATAGTATATCACAGATAGAAACAGGTCCATAATACCCATATTCAAAATGTACATCTTTGACGTTTGTCCATGCTCACGCAGGGAGTGGTATTGAGTGTTGCGTGTAAGGCTGCTCTTCATGATTCCGCTATATAACGGGTAAGCTCCCCAAGCATATTTACATAATTTCCCATTTCATTATCATACCATCCGTAAATGACCGCCTGGGTAAGAGGAATCCTTATTTCCGTATTCTTCAGCTCTTCAACAATATCCTTTCTCAGGCCCGAAAGCCTTTCCGCATCAACGGTTACTTCCGCAGTACGGGTGTGCGTTTCGTGCCCTTCAATAATTACCGCCGCTTTCGGCATGGCGATGATATCGCCCGAGACATTCTGTTCGTCCGTATAAACAAAATGACTTTCGGGCAAACATGCAGCCTGCCGGTATATGGTATTGATGACGTCCCTGTTTATCGAGCCCCTCGTTTCATCCTCCTGTATATTGAGAACCAGTATGATCAGGGAACCTGTGGAAATGGGGACCCTCACCGATTCGGCGATAAAGCCTATCTTTTTCATTTCAGGCAGAACAAGGGCAAGGGCGCTCGCTGCCCCTGTTGTGGTCAGGATTATGTTATTCAGTATTCCCCTGTTTTTTCTCAGATCCGTTGCTCCCGGTTTGGCCATCCTGTCCAGGACCTGCTGCGATCCTGTCGCAGCATGCACTGTGGCCATTGATGCGGTGAGGATCCTCTTTGCCCCGATGGCATCCAGCAGGGGTTTTATCATATGGGACAGACAGGTCGTCGTGCAGGAAGCAGCGGATATGAGCGTATGACGGGAAGGATCATAATCATGTTCATTGATCCCCTTCACGCAGGTCACAGCATCATCGGGCATCGCCACGGTCTTGTCCCTGATCTTGAAAGGGGCCGACAGGATGACCCTCTGTGCCCCTGCCTCAAAATGCCCCCTCAGGGCCCCCTTCGGGCTGTCGGCTGAAAGGGCGGGATCATTGAACTGGCCCGTGGTATCAATAACGAGTGCAACACCATGCTGTTTCCATCCGAGTTCTTTAGGGTTGCGCGACTTTCTGAGGATGGTCACCTTTACCCCGTCGATCGTCATCGTTCCCGTTGCATCATCCAGATCAGAAATGATCTCCCCGCACCTGCATCCGTATAAGTACATCTGCAGAGAACCGTATGTTGAGTCTCTGACTATATAATGGGCGATATCATCGAGAGAATTGCCGACCTCCCTTCCCACATTAATGACGATTTCATTAAAATATTTTCCTGATATATGATGCCACAATGTTAACTTCCCTATTCTTCCCAGACCATTGATCCCGAGTTTCATGATAATGCCCCCACTGAATAATTCATAATATTTTACTCACTTCCATTTTTCCCAGATATATGGAGCCCTCAGCTCCGTCAATACTGATAAATTCACCGCTGTGCACGGAGCTCCCGTTTAAGACAAGTTTTCTGTCCTTTTCCATGCATACAAGGTCCCTGCACCCGACAACACAGGTCTTTCCAAGACGGTTCGCTACAATAGCTGCATGAGACGTTGCCCCTCCGCGCGCCGTAAGCAGTCCTTCCGCTGCCGATATTTCCTTTATGTCATCAGGAACGGTATCGTTTCGTATGAGTATCAACGGTGTATCCGGTTCTGTTTCCTTCCATTGCCCTATTTCTTCGAGACTGAAGACCACTCTTCCCGATAATGCCCCTCCACTGACTCCTATCCCGTGACCGAGAAATTTTTCGCCCATCTCAGATGTGCTTTCAAAGGCCGGGACCTTCTTGCTCTCCCTCATTTCCATGTTTCTGGTCTGGAGGATATAGAGGTCTTTCTCCCCCGGCCCTTCAAAGGTAAATTCAATGTCCTGCGGTGCCCACTGATTATCATAAATCATTGTCTTTGCGATTTCCCTCAGGGCCTTATATATTTCAGGGAACCTGGACTCAAGTGAATATTCCACAGATCTGTTTTCCCTTTTCGCCTGATAGGTTGAGATCGGATACGTTGTTACGAGACCGGAGACAACATCCTCACCCTGATTCCCGATGGAGTAGTCACCCCATGGCCTGAGTAAATCAGGCGAGAACCGGGGACTGTGTGTAAAAAAGACGCCCGAGCCGGATTCCCGGGAATAATTACCGAAAACCATTGCCTGCACAGTTACCGCTGTGCCCCAGTCATCTGAAATCCCGATAATTTTCCTGTAGGTCTGGGCCTTTGAAGAATGCCATGAGTTCAGCACCCGCTGGATTGCTATGTACAGTTGATCTCTCGGAGATTCTGTTAATTCGACCCCGCTTGAATGGATAATTTCCTTGTACGCCATTGCAACATCTCTCATCTGCTGCGCTGCCAGGTCTTTTTTCATTGGGACGCCGAATTTTATCTTGAATTCATTGATAATATTATCGAATGTGTCTCTCACCATGCCAAAGGACATGCCGTAGGACTGCAAAAACCGGCGATAACAGTCCCAGGCAAACCATTCTTCACCGGTCTGATGTATTATGCCGTTGACAATGTCCTCATTTATGCCGACGTTCAGATAGGAATCCATCATGCCCGGCTGGGAAACAGCAGCTCCGCTCCGCACGGAAACGAGCAGTGAATTTTCCGGAGAGCCGAATTTTTTGCCCGTCAGCTTCTCAAGGTGCGATATTTTCCGGTCAATCTGCTTTTTGAAATTCGCATTGGCCGGGGGATAACTTTCAATAAGCTCCCTGCATCTGTAGACCTCTGTTGTGACAATAAATCCGTGAGGCACGGGAAGGCCCAGTTTTTTCATCCTGACCATGTTGAGCCCTTTATTCCCTAAATGAACAATATCGAAAAGTTTGCTGTCAGGCTCTGCAAGGGTGGTCACAATGTTTCTTGTGTCGTAGGTAAGCAGCAAATAGTGTTTGTCCACGGGGAGCTTTTCAGCCTGTTCATGCAGGGTGTTTGCGATCCGCGTCAGGAACAGGTCAAGTTTCTGGATGCCCAGTGAGGAAGCTATTGTGTCCCGCAGAAACATCTCTGAGACCTTATGAAACAGTTCCTCGCGGCTCTCTGACTGCCTGAGATATTTCGGGAGCAGTTTGTCCGTGGGCAGATATTCCGATATTTCGAGCAGGTTCTGTTCATGAATATTATTAAAATAATCGCTGACTATATTACGCACTACCTGAGTAAACCCCCGGAAAATATCAACGTACTGTGTAAAGGTAAATAATTTGATCTTGAGCGACCTTTTAAATAATTCAAGCTGGTTTTCAAACTCTGTGGCCGGTATGCCGTCCAGGTGCAGCGCCTGATTAAAAAGCCTGAGATATTTATAGATCTGGTAAAATGTATGGTGCGTAATAAAGTCCAGATCAAAGTCTTCTATCAGCTCTTCGAAAAAGGTATTCGTTATCGCTTCTATCCGGAACGTGAAGCCAAGGGCATCAAATTTCGCTTCACGGTAACTGCCGTACATGGAAGGGATATCTGCTGCGATATGGCGTTTTCTGTATATGTCCTCGCGGACCTCAAAGGGTTCAGGAGATAATATGATGGTCTTTAATTGCTGAAGAATTTCCAGAAGGCCGGAGATTTTCCTGAACGTATCCCTCGTCGAAAGGATCTCTTTCACCTCCTGTGCATTCACAGGAACAGACGATCTGACCTGTTCGATATACTCCTCTATTTCGCATGACCTGATACAGTATTTCTGGTTCAACAGACGGTAAAACGTTATGGCCAAGGACACTCGTTCAACATCCAGTTTGTGTTCCGGAGGAAAATAATCGGCAATTTTAGCCATGTCATCATCATTAAGAGATATTAAATCCGTTATTACCGAAAGGTGCCGGGTCTCAAAAATATAGGTGAGGACGTTATTGACACCATCAATATATTCGCCTTCTGACCTGATCTGATCACAGATCAGGCGAGGAATATAGGGGGTGAGGACGTCCCTGGATTTTGTCCTCCAGAACTCAAGTATTGCTTCAATGAGGGACACTATTTTATTTGAGCTCTCCACATGTGTCTGCTTTCGCAGAAAATGTATCAGGACATCCTTCCGCTGGCATATCTCATCAATGTTTGTCGATATGTCCCTTAACTGCCCCTCGGCACCGATTTCATTAAAATAGGCGGGGAACAGCCGCATGAGCTGTTTTGTAAGATTATATACAGGCTGAACGTCGCTGTTGAAAAATCCGGTAATGTCCCGGGGAAACAGGTCCGTGTCTTTTATGAGCACACCGCTCAGCGAAAGATGGATAATAAGAGATGAGAGCAGCTTCTTGGACCACTTTGGATTGAGCCTGACCAGTTCCATCCACGTCCGGATGTTCTCGATGTGGGTGAGGTTGCTCTGTATCTGCCAGTCATCACTTATCCCCTTAAAGTCAGGGGTCTGAAAACCGAGGCGGACAACACGTTCATTAAAAAAATGGACAAGATCACTTTTATCCGTTTCATAGACACCCTTTCCCATGTTCAAAACAGACTTCAGCACCGTACCCGGAAAGGCATCAACACTCTTTTTAAGAAGACCGAAGGTCGTTTCTATCAGATTCTGTAAATGTTCAATATCTTCATGGCTGATCAGCCACGCGATATCACGATTAATTTCTCTGAGGGTCTCCTCATGGATATTTGAAAGGCCCGGGATATTCATGGTATGGAAGAGGAACACCAGTTTGCACCGGTGCTTCAGCTTTTCCCCCTCAACCGCATCATAAATTTTCTCCGGCAACCCGTTGTAGGTCTCAACAATAGTACCGTATCCCGGAAGCTCCAGGAGCTTCCTGAGTGTCTCCTGCGATTTCCTGTCCCCGCTGCCGGTTATTTCCCTGAGCCTTACCTGATATTTTTTCAGGGAGGAATGAATTATCGGCTGAAAGAGACCGCCTACCTCAGTAGACAGGGACGGGGTGATTTCACTCTCGAACCATTCAAGAGGGTCTTTTTCTGACAGCCAGTAGGAATAGGTGTATTCAAAAAAGCTGGACAGCAGATCATTAACACTGGTGAAATCCGTATTGGAAGGCGCTGTTGCGATAAATGCCTCGGCAAGTCTGACAGGCTGGTAGTAGCTTTTCGCAATGGAGGGGAAATTCTCCTCCGGAAGGCTCTTTAATTGACTGAAACCGTAGTTTATCACCGGCAGGAACCGCATCTGTTCCGGCCCGCTCTCTTTGATAAATTTCTGCAAAAGGAGATAGAGGTTGCTGAATGATCCTGATTTCACTTCCTGTTGTCTGGCGTTTATTATCCCCTCAACAGCTATATCCACATAAAGCCGGACAGCATCCGGGCCCTTCGGATGGGTGGTTAAATCGTAAAAATATCCCAACGAAAAAGTCCTGGCCTTGTCGACAATAAACTGCCAGTTCTTTCGCGGATGGCACAGCTCTTCAAGAAACGTAGTAAGGGGTTTTTGAAGTCCGTCATACCGGGACATAACGTCCTGTATAACATGATATTTCGGGTCAATAGTAACATCTACCCTATATTCGGCAATATTTACTTCAAGTGCCTTTGAGGACGCTTCTTTCATGATTAATCTTATTTTATCATGAAATGAGAGGATCGAACTTATTTACTGTAAAAAGAGCATGTTACATCCGCATTATTTAGGCAGGATAAAATAAAAATTGTTGCCGTACTGTGTTGCCTCATAGCCGACCGTTCCCCCATGTATCACAACAGCATGTTTAATAAAAGACAGGCCGTGCCCTGTCCCGGGCTGGTTTAATACATTGGAAGCGCGGTATTCTTCATCAAACAATCTGCTCCGCTCGTCCAGGGCAACATGCGGCCCGGTGCTGAAGACATTAAATTTGACACCGTCTTTGCCCGGCCCGAAAAAATCCCTGATCTCCTCGCGGCCGTATGAAATGTATTTCTTTTCTTCCCCTGTTTCAGTGATAACCTCCTGGGTGTATTTGACCGCATTTGAAAACAGGTTGGCATAGACCTGCGCGATCAGTCCCACATCAACCACGCTGATAATCTCGGCGTCGGGTATCCCGCTGAAACGGTCATCCACGGCGATCCCCATTCTTTTGAACTGTTCGATGTACCGCTCAAGCTGAGGCTGTACAACATCTTTTTTCATATTGCAGGGCTTGGAGCGGAGCGTAAGCCGGCCCTGATCAAAGTGGCTCTTTCGAAAGAGCGTTTCGATAAAAAGACTCATATTTTTATAGTGTTTTTCAATATTTGCCAGCTCCCCGTTCAATCCCTGATTGACATCACTGAATTCCTTTAAAAAATTATTTATACACGCCTCATCACACTGGCCTTCAGGCCATTTCTTAAAAAACTCTTCTTCTATTTCAATGTTCTTTTCTATCTTCCTTCTGAGCCCCCTCAGAAAAAGTTTGTACACCATATTGGGGACAATGATATTATGTTCAATATCAGCGACAAGAGAGCGAATAAACTTAAGATGCTCCATATTTTTTTTCATTAACAGGCGGTTATGGATATTAAAACCGATCCGGTTGGCATATTTCTGAAAAAAGAGTTCACGGTGCTCCGTAAGGTCTCTCACCGGATATATTGCCAGTAACCCAAGCACATCATCCTCGACTTTAAAGGGGAGTTCATCGATTAAGGGCTCTTTTCCCCGGATAGTCAATATCAGGCTGTTCTTCTCGGTATAATATGGCTTGTCAGCCGGCTTTACGTCCTCAGGGAGGGGCGTGTGCATGGGATAATCGCCGTCTCCGGTATTTGCGATAAGGGTAAGAGAATTCGTCGCAGCATCAACAATGTAAAGACATGCTTTCAGGTTAAAAAAAGATTGGGGAATGACCACACATAAATTGTAGAAATCTTCTATGTCGTCCAGTTCCTGGGCAAGATCAAAAAAAGTTTTTAAGGCATCATTCTCTTTCTGGGTAAAATTATATACCTGGTAATCACTTTTCTTTCCTTCAACCCTCTCCCTGATATATTTTAGATCGCTCATATCTCTCTGTACGTCTGGCCCGATTTGCAGTTAACTTCCTGATGCAAAGGATTAATTCCGGCTCCTGAATTTTATCACAATTATAGCATGTATATTTGCAACATTCATATAAATGTCCCCCATTCACTTTAGGGCATCACACTGAACTTTTTCGCTGAAATACAGAAAATCCTGCGCTCCATGCACGCCTATCTCA
>JBFKMY010000028.1:0-12702 GCA_041629615.1 Thermodesulfovibrionia bacterium
ACCGGCAAACCGTATCCCCTTGCCCTTATAAATATTCGGCGGCCTCAGCGTGCGAATATTAGCGGATACCTGGCCTATAAGATGCTTGTCAATTCCCCGCAGGGTCAACTGCGTCTGTTTTTTATCAACCTCCGCACTTATCCCCTGCGGCAGCTGAAACTCAATGGGATGGGAATAGCCCAGCGTGAAGTTTATCTTCTGTCCCTGGACCTGCGCCCTGTAACCGACACCTATTATTTCAAGCACCCTCTCATATCCGGTGCTTATTCCGGTGACCATGTTTGCTATGATGCTTCTTGTGGTACCATGAAGTGATCTGACCTGTTGAGACTCAGATGGCCTCTCGACAACAACGATCTTGTCCTTGACAGATACCTTCATCCCGGCAGGGTAGTTCCAGCTGAGTTCACCCTTGGGCCCCTTTACGGTAATGCGGTTCCCCTGCAGTTTTACATCAACGCCGGCAGGCAGATCTATTGGATTTTTTCCTACTCTGGACATTCTGTTATATTTTTCCTCTTAAAATAACTCTCATCGGGGTATCCCAATACCCCCCATTACTATTTACCAGATACTGCATAATACCTCACCGCCTATTCCTTCCCGACGGCACACTTCATCTGTTAATATGCCTTTGGAAGTGGTAAGGACTGCTATGCCATAGCCTCCCATTATCATCGGTATCTCTGATTTATCCACATACACTCTCCTGCCCGGTTTACTTATCCTCTTGAGACCGGTTATTGCTTTCTCCTGCCCCTCCAGATATTTTAATGAAATCCTGATGATTCCCTGCTTTCTGTCCCTTACGACCTTGAAACTCTTAATGAATCCTTTTTCCTTAAGAATTTTTGTTAACTCGATGTTCAATTTAGAAGCAGGTACATCTACCTTCTCAAGTTTGGCCATGTTGGCATTTCTTATTCTTGTAAGCATATCTGCGATCGGATCAGTCATCATAATTAAATACCTCTACCAGCTTGATTTTGTCACGCCAGGAATTTTACCGCTCAGGGCAAGTGTCCTGAAACATATTCTGCAGATGCCGAATTTCCGTAAAAAGCCTTTCGGCCTTCCGCACAGACTGCATCTGAAATATCCTCTGACCTTAAACTTTGGCGTTCTTTTCTGTTTTGCTATAAGGCTCTTTTTTGCCATCAAACATTCCTTTTAATAATTATTGACCTTCAATGATCAGCTCCTGAACGGTACCCCTAAATATTTCAGGAGCGCCCTGCCCTCCTCATTCGTTTTTGCCGATGTAACAAAAATGATATCCATCCCGTGAATACCGGCTATCTTGTCATAGTTGATTTCCGGGAATATTATTTGTTCCCTTACACCAAAAGCATAATTACCCCTGCCGTCAAATGACTTTGGCGATACCCCTTTAAAATCCCGTATCCTCGGCAATGCCAGACTGATAAATTTATCAAGAAAATTATACATTCTATCGCCCCGCAGCGTCACCCTGCAGCCTATCGGCATGCCTTCCCTGAGTTTAAACGCTGCTATGGATTTTTTTGACCGGGTAATAACAGCTGCCTGCCCTGATATCGTCGCAAGTTCCTTTACAGCAGATTCCAGCGGCTTTATGTCCTGGATAGCTTCTCCCATACCAACGTTCAGGACTATACACTTCATCTTCGGTACCTGCATAACGCTTTTATAAGAGAAATCCTTCGACAGCTGCGGCACTACTTCACTTTTATATTTTTCTTTTAACCTTGCCATTTCCTAATCAACGACCTCCCCGCACTGTTTGCAGGCCCTGACTTTTTTCCCATTTTCAAGGACGCTGTTGCCGGTCCTTGTCGGTTTATCACATTTGGGACAAACAAGCATTACATTTGACCGGTGCACCGGCGCCTCTTTTTCTATAATGCCGCCCTGTGAATATTTTTTGCTCGGCTTCATATGTTTCTTTATCATGTTCAGTCTTTCAACGATGAGCCTGCCATTTTCCGCATCCACACTGATGACCCTGCCCTTTTTGCCGCTCTCGTCTCCGGCTATGACGATGACTGTATCATTCTTCTTTAATTCTAAACCCATTGTTCTCCTCTACTCGAATCCGGTAATTAAATGACCTCAGGCGCAAGGGAAACAATCTTCATGAATTCTTTCCACCTGAGTTCCCGTGCTACAGGCCCGAAAATTCTTGTACCTATGGGATCGCCTTCCGGATTTATCAGCACTGCAGCATTCTGATCAAACCGTATATAGGAACCATCGGGCCTTCTCACCGCCTTTCTGGTCCTGACGACAACTGCCTTTGCAACGGTTCCTTTTTTGATATTGGTATTCGGTTCCGCTTCTTTCACGCTCACAACTATCTTGTCGCCGATTCTGGCATATCTCCGGTGAAATCCGCCGAGTACCTTTATACACTGGACCCTTTTGGCCCCTGAATTATCCGCAACCTCTAAAACACTCTCCTGCTGAATCATTCGTTTCCTCGTTTGACTATATCAAGGACTTTCCATCGCTTGTCCCTGCTCAATGGCCTCGCTTCGATAATAGAGATCTTGTCACCTGTTTTACACCTGTTCTCTTCGTCATGGGCCTTGAATTTTGCCCGTTTCTTTATGGTCTTTCTGTAAACTGGATGCTGGGTAAGTCTGGTCACCGCAACGACGACCGTCTTATCCATTTTATCGCTTACAACGTCACCTGTATAAATCTTCTTTGGCATTTCTCTGTTCCGTTTCTCATGTAAGTCCGTATCGCTGTACGTCCTTATCGCATTAATAATTAAGCGGTTATCTCTCCGCTTCCTGCTCTCCCTTTTTCATTTATTACCGTCAATACCCTTGCAATGTCCTTTCGGACATGTCTGATTCTCAATGGATTTTCAATCTCACCGGTTACCTGTTGAAACCGCAGATTAAAAAGTTCCTTTCTCAGGCTCGTCTCTTCCTGCCTGAGTTCATCAACAGTCATTGTCCTCAATTCAGATGCTCTTTTCATATTATCCGGTTCTCGTTACAAATTTTGTGGCAATTGCAAGTTTGTGAGAAGCCAGTCTCAGCGCTTCCTTGGCCACTTCCTCATTGACTCCGGCAATTTCGTACATAATTCTGCCGGGTTTTACTACAGCGACCCACGCTTCGGGTGAGCCCTTGCCTTTACCCATTCTTGTTTCGGCCGGTTTTTTGGTCAAGGGTTTGTCCGGGAAAATTCTTATCCACAGCTTGCATCCTCTCTTCACATGTCTGGTTATCGCGATCCTCGCTGCTTCAATCTGCCTGTTCGAGACCCATCCGGGTTCAACGGCTTTCAGTCCGTACTCGCCAAAGGATATGTCCGAACCCCGGTATGCCTTGCCGTTCATACGGCCTTTCTGCATTTTTCTGAATTTAACCTTCTTGGGCATTAACATAATTATCTATCCTCTCAAAGGACCGTATCCCCGCCGGAAGCCGGAATTGCCGGCTCCTGAAGTATATCGCCTTTGTATATCCACACCTTAACGCCAATTCTTCCATAGGTCGTTCTTGCTTCTGCAACTCCGTAATCTATGTCAGACCTGAATGTATGAAGGGGGACTCTCCCCTCTCTGTACCATTCAGACCGTGCAATTTCTGCACCGGCAAGCCGTCCGGCACAGGCCACCTTGATTCCCAATGCTCCAAAACGCATTGAAGAGGCCATGGCCTTTTTCATTGCCCTTCTGAACGCGATCCTTTTTTCAAGCTGGAGTGCAATATTCTCGGCTACCAGCTGCGCATCCAGTTCCGGTTTTCTGATTTCCTTGATGTCTATACTCATCTCTTTGCCGGTCATCTGCTCCAGCTCTTTTTTCAGCTTCTCCACTTCAGCGCCCTTTTTGCCTATAATAATTCCCGGCCGCGCAGTATGTATGATCGCCTTTGTTTTCTGGCCTGTTCTTTCGATCTCAATCCTGGGGACACCGGCATGGAAGAGATTCGCCTTTACATATTTTTGAATAGTCAAATCCTCAAAGAGGAGATCCTTATAGTTCTTTTTGGCAAACCACTTCGAATTCCACGTTTTTATGACTCCCAGTCTTATGCCTATCGGATGTGTCTTCTGACCCAAAATCAAGCCTCCTGAAACATTAAAATATCTCTATTACAAAGTTAAAAATTATATTCACCCTTTGATTATGTTACCATTCCCCGGGAACATTGATTTCCTGCTTCTCATCCCTGTATTCCTGTCTATTCTTCCAGTACCAGCGTTATATGACATGTTCTTTTTCTTATAATGTCTGCCCTTCCCATAGAACGGGGGGTCATCCTCTTCATTGTCGGGCCCTGGTCCACAAAGATCCCTGATACCTTCATGGACTCCGGATCCGCAACTTTTTTCTGCTCAGCATTGGCCATTGCTGACTTTAAAATTTTGGAAACGATTTTACTGCCCTTGTGAGGAAGAAACTGAAGGCTGGTCATCGCGTCTCCCGCTTTTTTCCCTTTAATCAAGTCTGTTACTCTCCTCACTTTTCTTGGTGCCACCCTGGCGTATTTTAATCTGGCTCTTGATTCCACTTTACATTACCCCGGTCTACGATCTTCCTTTTTCTTTCCTGTCACCCGAATGTGACCTGAATGTCCTTGTAGGAGAAAACTCACCCAGTTTATGTCCTACCATATTTTCTGTTACATACACGGGAATAAACTTTCTGCCGTTATGCACTGCAAGTGTATGCCCTATAAAGTCGGGAACAACCGTGGATCGTCTCGACCACGTCTTTATGACATTTCGTTCATTTTTCTCATTCATGGAGAGAATTTTCTTCATCAGTTTCTCATCCACAAAGGGCCCTTTTTTTAATGATCTCGGCAAAAGCTTCCTCCCTGATAAATATAAACCCTTCTATAATTATACATTTCTATTTTGACTTCCTTCGTCTTACGATAAACCTGTCGGTTCTCTGATTTTTTCGTGTCTTTTTCCCCTCCGGCTTGCTCCAGGGAGAAACAGGCGGTCTGCCGCCCGAGCTCTTCCCTTCACCCCCGCCCAGAGGATGGTCAACGGGATTCATGGCTACACCCCTTACATGGGGCCTTTTTCCCAGCCACCGGTTCCTGCCCGCCTTGCCGATGGACATATTTTCATGTTCCACATTCCCCACCTGGCCGATTGTCGCCATGCAATCGGAAGGGACAAATCGTACTTCCGAAGACCCGAGTTTTAACTGGCACATCCTGTCGTCCTTTGCAACAAGCTGGGCATAGGCCCCGGCACTTCTCGCTATCCTGCCTCCCTGTCCCGGCCGAAGTTCTATATTGTGAATTATCGTACCAAGAGGAATATTCCTGACCGGAAGGGCGTTCCCGGTTTTAATTTCAGAATCCGGCCCTGAAACAAAGGAATCACCGACCTTCACTCCCTGGGGTGCAAGCATATATCGTCTCTCTCCGTCTAAATACTTCAGCAGGACGATCCGGGATGATCTGTTAGGATCATATTCTACGGTTTCAACAGTACAGGGAATATTGAATTTATCACGCTTGAAATCTATGATCCTGTATGCCCTCTTGTGACCGCCGCCCTTCTGCCAGACTGATACACGCCCTGCATTATTTCTTCCCCCCGATTTCTTAACGGGTTTCATAAGCGGCTTATAGGGTTTTGTCGTTGTGATCTCGGCAAAGTCAGAACCACTTCTGAAACGACACCCCGCTGATGTTGGTTTAAACTTTCTTATACCCATTTATACGCCCTCAATAAACTCCAGCTTTTCACCCTTTTTCAGGGTAACAATCGCCTTTTTCCAATCAGGCCTTTTTCCTGCAAACCTGCCCATTTTCTTAATCTTGCCCGCATAATTCATTGTGGTAACACGGTCCACTTTTACCTTAAAAATTTCTTCAACGGCTTTCTTTATCTCAATCTTGTTGGCACTCTTTGCCACTTTAAACAGGACCTTATTTTCCGTCTCTTTCAATAATGTCCCTTTTTCCGTAAGCATTGGTCCACGGATTACCGAATAGGTGTTCTTCATCCTAAATATGCCTCTTTCATCTTTTCAATTGCATCTTTGGAGATAAGCAGCTTTTCATGTGAAAGGATGGAATACACGTTGAGTTCGTTCACGCGGGCAACATCAACTCTCGGGATGTTCCGCGACGCAAGCTCAAGGGCCTCATGTTTTTCCGGTATAATGATTAATACGTTATTTTTGATCCCAAGGCTGTCAAGTAACGTCCTGAGCACCCTCGTCCTGGGTTCTTCAACCCCTATGGCATCCATTATTATTACTTCCCCGTCAGCAAACTTGGCAGTAAGCGCAGAGCTTAAGGCTGACCATTTGGCCTTTTTGGGAAGTTTGTATGAATAGTCCCTTGGATGGGGACCAAAAACCGTACCTCCTCCCTTCCATAAGGGGGAGCTGTTGCTTCCGGATCTTGCCCTTCCGGTGCCTTTCTGCTTGTACGGCTTCCTCCCGCCGCCCCGTACAAGGCCTTTTGTCCTGGTTGACGCACTCCCCTGTCTCTTATTCGCAAGATGGTTGCGAACCACCTCATGCAATAATCCTCTCTTGACATCTACACCAAATATGTCATCGGGAAGGTCGGTCTTGCCCACTGATTTGTTGTCTCTATTTATTATTTCTATTTCAGCCATCAGCTATCCTTCGCAGGAACAGGCAATGCAGATTGTATTATCACGTAACTGCCCCTTGCCCCCGGCACTGCACCTTTCACAAGCATAATGTTCTGTTCTTTTCTGATATCATAGATTTCAATATTTTTTATGGTCACCCGCACATCACCCATATGTCCGGGTAATGACGTATTTTTCCAGACGCGTGAGGGAAAGGAACTGGCGCCCATGGAACCGGGGGCCCTGTTAAACATTGACCCGTGAGAACCCGGCCCGCCGCGGTAATTATGCCGCTTCATGACTCCCTGAAACCCCTTTCCCTTTGACGTGCCGATTACAGAGACCTTTTCACCTTTGGAAAAAATATCCACTCCAATGTCATCTCCGGCTTCAAAGCCTTCCATTGCTACCTCTCTTACAAAACGAAACACGGGAGAGGATGATTTCCCGAAGTGGCCCTTCAGGGGCCTTGTAACATTTTTTTCTTTCTTTATTACATCAAATCCAATTTGAAGAGCAGCGTACCCGTCTTTCTCCCTGTCTTTTTTCTGTACTACCCTGACCGGCCCGGCTTCTATAACAGTGACCGGCACAAGCCGCCCGTCTTCTGTAAAAACCTGTGTCATTCCCAGTTTCTTTCCGAGTATGCCTTTCATAGCTTTATCTCTACATCCACTCCTGCCGCAAGATCCAGTTTCATAAGTGCGTCAACAGTCTGGGGGGTCGGGTCGAGGATATCCACTAACCTCTTATGTGTCCGTATCTCAAACTGCTCTCTTGATTTCTTATCTATATGTGTTGACCTGAGGACAGTTATTTTGTGTATTCTTGTTGGTAACGGTACAGGCCCGGAAATCCGCGCACCTGTCCTTTTTGCCGTGTCAACGATTTCCCTGACAGACTGGTCAAGCAGCCTGTGATCGTATGCTCTTAAATTTATTCTTATTTTTTCATTCATTTTGTTTTCGTTTTCCAGTGCACACTGTCCGTCGCCCGTCGATCGACGTTTATTATTCTATAACTTCCGTAACGACCCCCGCCCCTACGGTCCTGCCTCCTTCTCTCACGGCAAACCGCAGTTCCTTCTCCATTGCTATCGTCGTTATCAGCTCTATCTCCATCGTCACATTATCCCCGGGCATCACCATCTCCACTCCCTCAGGCAGCTTCGCCACTCCCGTCACATCCGTCGTCCGGAAATAAAACTGCGGCCGGTATCCATTGAAAAACGGCGTGTGCCGCCCCCCCTCTTCCTTCGTCAACACATACACCTCCGCCTTGAACTTCCGGTGCGGCGTTATACTCCCCGGCTTCGACAACACCATCCCGCGCTCCACCTCATCCTTCGCCGTCCCTCTCAACAACACCCCTACATTGTCTCCTGCACGCCCTTCATCCAGCAGCTTCCGGAACATCTCCACCCCCGTTGCCACCGTCTTGCGCGTCTCTCCCAACCCTACGATCTCCACTTCCTCCCCCACTTTTACTATCCCTCTCTCCACGCGCCCCGTTACCACCGTTCCCCGCCCCGATATGCTGAACACATCCTCTATGGGCATCAAAAACGGCTTCTCCGTGTCACGCTCAGGCGTCGGCACATACTGGTCGATCGCATCCATCAACTCCCCGATGCTCTTGTACTCCTCTGCCTCTGTGTCCGTGCTGCTGCTCTCCAATGCCTTTAACGCCGACCCCTTTATTATCGGGATATCATCCCCGGGAAAATCATACTTCGTCAACAGCTCTCTCAGCTCCATCTCCACCAGCTCCAGCAGCTCAGGATCATCCACCATGTCCGTCTTGTTCATATATACCACGATATACGGCACCCCTACCTGCCTCGCCAACAGGATATGCTCCCGCGTCTGCGGCATCGGTCCGTCCGCCGCTGACACCACCAGCACTGCTCCGTCCATCTGCGCCGCCCCCGTTATCATGTTCTTTACGTAATCAGCGTGCCCCGGACAGTCTACATGCGCATAATGCCGCGCATCCGTCTCATACTCTACGTGCGCCGTTGCTATCGTTATCCCCCTCGCCTTCTCCTCAGGTGCATTGTCAATCGAATCAAATGCCCGGAAATCCGCCTTCCCTTTCAAGGCTAATGTCTTTGTTATTGCCGCTGTCAACGTCGTCTTCCCATGGTCTACATGCCCGATCGTCCCTATGTTTACATGCGGCTTTACTCTTTCAAATTTTGCCTTGGCCATCTTTGCCTCCTTAACCTCGTTGTTCGTTATAAATTATAGGTCAATAGTTCTTTTTCAGTATCCGCCTCATCGCATAACTTATAACTTATAACAAACACATTTCAGTTATCATCCTCCCCTTACTTTTAATACAATGTCTTCCGAAATGTTTTTGGGAACCTCTTCATAATGGGAAAACTGCATTGTATATGTGGCACGTCCCTGTGTTTTTGATCTGAGGTCCGTCGCATACCCAAACATGGACGAAAGCGGAACCTGGGCAGTGATGACCCGCGCATTTGCTCTCTGATTCATGGTCTGGATCCTGCCCCTTCTTGAATTTAAATCGCCGATAACATCGCCCATATACTCTTCGGGCGTCACGACTTCGATACTCATTACCGGTTCGAGTAATACGGGTTTGGCTTTTTTTGCGGCATTCTTAAATGCCATTGATCCTGCAATCTTGAATGCCATTTCAGACGAATCCACCTCATGATAGGAGCCGTCATATAATGTCACCCTGACGTCAACAACCGGATAGCCAGCGAGCACTCCGTTTTCCAGGGCTTCCTTTACGCCCTTGCCCACTGCCGGAATATATTCCCGCGGGATAACCCCTCCGACAATTTTATTGACAAATTCAAATCCACCGGAGAGATCTAATGGTTCAACCTCAACATTGACGTGACCATACTGACCGCGTCCGCCGGACTGCCTGACAAATTTCCCTTCTGCTGTCACTTTCTGCCGTATCGTCTCCCTGTACGCAACCTGTGGTTTCCCTACATTGGCACCAACCTTAAACTCCCTCAGAAGACGGTCAACAATAATATCAAGGTGAAGCTCGCCCATCCCCGAAATGATGGTCTGGCCCGTTTCCTCGTCAAAAGAAACCTTGAAAGACGGGTCCTCCTGTGCAAGTTTGCCCAGCGCAATGGAGAGCTTTTCCTGGTCAGCCTTGGTCTTCGGTTCAATTGCAACGGATATCACGGGCTCGGGGAATTCCATGGACTCAAGGACAACGGGATTGTCTGCATCACAGAGTGTGTCCCCGGTAAGAGTACTTCGTAACCCGACCGCCGCAACAATATCACCGGCATAAATATCCTTGACATCTTCCCGCTTGTTTGCGTGCATCTTCAGGAGCCGTCCTACACGCTCTTTCACGTCTTTCGACGAATTATAAATATAAGAGCCTGAGGATATCGCCCCGGAATAGACCCTGAGAAATGTCAACTGCCCTACAAAGGGATCGGTCATTATTTTAAAAGCAATGGCGGAAAAGGGTTCCTCCTCAGAGGCCTTCCTGACGACATCTTTGCCTGATCCGGGTTCAATTCCGGTAATGGGAGGAACATCAGTCGGGCAGGGAAGATAACTGATGATTGCGTCCAGAAGCTGCTGCACACCTTTATTTTTGAAGGCGGACCCGCACAGGACAGGGGTTATTTTCAATGCTATCGTCCCTTTCCTCAGGGCGGAAATGACGAGTGCCGGCTCAATTTCCTCACCGGCAAGGTATTTCTCCATAATAGTATCGCTGAAATCCGCCAGTGATTCAATCATCTTTTCTCTATATTCAAGGGCCAGCGGCATCAGTTCTTCAGGAATGGCAGTTTCATCAAATTTTGCCCCCAGTGTCTCGTCATTAAATATATATGCTTTCAGCCTGATAAGGTCAACGGCCCCCCTGTATCCATCTTCTTTTCCAATGGGGATCTGCACCGGAACCGGCACTGCCCCAAGTCTTTCAATCATGGAATTGACACTCATGAAAAAATCTGCACCCATCCTGTCCATCTTATTGATAAATGCGATTCTCGGGACCTTGTATTTGTCAGCCTGCCTCCACACTGTCTCTGACTGCGGTTCTACACCGGACACGGCATCAAAGAGGGCAACAGCTCCATCGAGGACCCTGAGAGACCGTTCAACTTCAATCGTAAAATCTACATGCCCGGGCGTATCAATGATGTTAATCCTGTTATCATTCCAGAAACAGGTCGTGGCAGCCGATGTTATGGTAATACCCCGCTCCTGCTCCTGTACCATCCAGTCCATAACAGCCGTTCCTTCATGGACTTCGCCTATTTTATAGGTCACACCGGTGTAATAGAGGATCCGCTCGGTGACCGTGGTCTTCCCGGCGTCTATATGGGCCATTATTCCGATATTTCTTGTTCTGTCAAATGTCATTCCTACTGCCGTTCTTTCCATTTCTTTTATTACCATCTAAAGTGCGCGAAGGCCTTATTGGCATCGGCCATCTTATGGGTGTCTTCTCTCTTTTTTATGGAAGCCCCGCTTTTATTTGAAGCATCAAGCAGTTCACCTGCCAGTTTCTCTCTCATGGTCCGCTCTCCTCTTTTCTGCGAAAAGCCGATAATCCATCTGAAGGCAAGGGCTATCCTTCTCTGCGGCCTCACGTCAACGGGGACCTGATAGGTAGCACCACCGACACGTCTCGATTTTACCTCGATGAGCGGTTTAACATTTTCCAGTGCTGTCTTGAATATATTCAGCGGATCATTTCCTGTCTTTGTTTTTATAATGTCAAATGCGCCATACAACGTCCGCTCCGCTGTAGACTTCTTTCCGTCTTTCATAATGGAGTTAACAAACTTGCTCACAAGTTTGCTGTTATAAAGAGGATCCGGTAATATTTCTCTTTTTGCTGCTACTCTTCTTCTTGGCATATTCTCTTACCTGACAGTTATTTTGGTTTTTTGGCGCCGTATTTTGACCGACCTCTTCTGCGGTCAGCTACGCCGAGCGTATCGAGGACACCTCTGACAATATGGTATCTGACTCCGGGAAGGTCTTTTACCCTGCCGCCCCTTATAAGAACAATCGAATGTTCCTGCAGGTTGTGGCCAACGCCGGGTATATATGCGGTTACTTCCATCTTATTGGTCAACCTTAATCTCGCAACTTTTCTTAATGCGGAATTTGGCTTTTTCGGAGTGGTCGTATAAACCCTCGTGCAGACCCCCCGCCTCTGGGGGCAACTCGAAAGTGCAGGGCTCTTTGTCTTGTTGATGACCTGTTTCCTTCCGTTCTTAACTAACTGGGCTATCGTCGGCAACTTTCCTCCGTTTATAATTCAATGTTTTAATTTTAAAGAATATTTCCCATCCAACAGGAAAACCTAAAAAGTTTATCAGGGATAATATTTTTTGTCAATAGCAGGGTGAAATAATTTTATAACTACTTAATTTTAAATTAATACCCCGGCAGGAACGACCTCAGCATACCTCTATGACATTGTATTATTTGGTTAATTATTAATTGTCCCTCCCCGTTATGTAGCAATGATTATATCATAAAGCAGTAATAATTCTGTCTGAAATATTTCCCGCAGTGCGTCCGGTCATACAGCAGATGCCTGGCGCCAGAAAAAACCGATGAGGAGGATGAAAATAATTCCTTTGATCAGCTCAATGTTGCCCGTTGTCCTCAGTTTCTCGTCTCTCATTACAATTACCGAAATTATATTCTCAATGAATGGCATGAGGATAATAACAGAAATCTCAAGCACTCCATAAATGCATGCTGCTGTTGCGCAATACATCACCATGATCCATCTGTACTTCAATGTCTTCCTGGTTCTCACCCTGACCTTAAGGACGCCGGCGCCGAAGAACAGAAAAACAGCAGCATAGAGCTTCAATGATACAATCCCCGTAACCGTAAAGTACACAATTGGTGCCGGGAGTGTCAGCAATGCAAATCCGTTCAATTCCGCAAGGAGACTGTGTTCTTTGCCGCGATACAACAGGATTCCGTAAATCATAACGAGGAGGGCAAATAGTGAGAATTCCCTCAATCCGTCAATTAAAAAAGGGACTAACAGGATAATGCCCGACAGACTGAAGAACAGAAACCACAGTACGTGTTCTCCTTTCTTTCCCTTTGTTCGTAATACAGAGGCCAG
>JBFKMY010000029.1:0-12692 GCA_041629615.1 Thermodesulfovibrionia bacterium
AACAGGGTGCTCCCTATTTCCGTCGTTATTGTAACAAAAAACGAAGAGGTCAACATCGAAGATGCGCTGAAGAGCGTTTCAGATGCACAGGAGATCATCATTGTTGATGCGTTGAGCAGTGACAGGACAGTCGAGATATGCAGGAAGTATACAGACAAAATTTTTCAGCAGGAGTGGAAGGGATTTGCCCGGCAGAAACAGACCGCCGTTGATTATGCCAGAGGGCCGTGGGTCCTGATCCTTGATGCCGATGAAAGGGTGTCCCCGGGATTAAAAGAAGAGATCAAAAATACGCTGTCAGGGACAGACTGCAATGGTTTTGTTATGCCGAGGGAAAACCATTTTATGGGGAAATGGATACGACACGGTGGATGGTGGCCCGATTCTACCCTGCGTCTTTTCATGAAGGACAGGGGACGCCTTGAGCCCCGTGAAGTGCATGAAAAAGTAGTGGTAGAAGGGAAAGTCGGCTTTTTCCGTAATCCGATCATACATTATACGTACCGGAGCATTTCGGATTTCACGGAGCGCATGGACCGTTACTCTGCGCTTGCCGCCGGAGAAATGAGAAAGAAGGAGGGCCATGCCGGACTGTTTTCGCTTACGGTAAGACCGCTCTTTACTTTTCTGAAAATGTATATTGTGCGACGGGGGTTTCTCGACGGGACCCGCGGGATGGTCCTTGCGGTTCTCTACAGTTATTATACGTTTCTCAAGTATGCAAAGACCTGGGAGAAGGAGTGCAAAAGCGGTTAAGTTCGGAAGCGGGAATGTCAGATTAAGGTCTAAACTTAAAGCTTAGCAGTTTATAAATAAGCTTTGCTGCAAGGAAATCAGGGGCAACGGTATTTCTTGAAGGGCAGAGTTCGACGATGTCAAATCCGATAATATTTTTTTTTGCCGATACACGCTCCAGCAGATCAATAACATCATACCAGTCCAGTCCCCCCGGCTCAGGTGTCCCTGTTGAAGGCATTATGGAGGGATCAAAGACATCGAGATCTATCGAGATATAGACATTTCCGGACAATGCTCCGGTAACTTTCCCTGTCCAGTCGTTAGATCTGCGGATGTCCGATGCAAGGAACATATTCTTTTTATTGATGTTTTTCAACTCCGAGGAATCCATGCTCCGTATTCCGACAGAAACAATGGTCCTGCACATTTCCCCTGCCCTTGCCATGACGCAGGCATGACTGTATTTGTTCCCTTCGTAGCTGTCCCTCATGTCGGAGTGAGCATCGAGATGGAGGATACTTACGTTCCTGAAGTGCCCGGCATGGGCCCTGATGGAGCCAAGGGAAACTGTATGTTCTCCTCCTAAAACAACAACAAACTTATTATCATGAAGTATACCTGAAACTTTCTTGTGGACTTTTTCTATCATCTCACGTGGACTGACCCCGGTGATCTCTTTCGACGTATGGATCCCTTTTGTGTACACTTCAGACCCTGTTTCAATATCATAGAGTTCCATGTTTCTTGATGCATCGATAATTGCCCGCGGACCTTTGGCAGCGCCGCTGATCCATGAACTCGTTTTGTCAAAGGGCACGGGGAGAATGGTGATGTGCGCATTCTTGTAGTCTGAATATTTTCTGGACAGACCGCCGAAGTTATAGGGGAGTTTGTTTTTCAACTATTCCAGCAACATGACGGCAGCGGACACGGCTGTTGTCCATTTCCCGTGCTTGTCGCCCTCTGCAGATTGACAGATATGAGTGGATTTAAAGATATAATTACTGGCCTTATACACCTGTTTTCGTGAATCCCAGGCCTCGTCCGGATCAAATGAAATACCTAATGTTGTGGCCAGCATTGTTGCCGCAAGATCTTCGGCATAATCACCTGCCTTTCTTGCAGTTTGCCCAAAAGAGTGGTGTTCAGAGATGTATCCGTAATGTTCTCTCACTTTGGGGATCGCCAGTCCCACAGCAGCAGAAATAAGTCTGTTCGGCTCTCGCGTTTCGTTCCTTGCCATTACGCAGAAGGTAATTTGTCCGGGCTTGATCAGTTTTACCCCCTTTGATTTGGGAATAATTTTACATTTTGGCGGGAAGATACTTGATACGTAGACGAGGTTGCATTTTTCTATCCCTGCCTTTCTCAGGGCAAGCTCAAATGATGCGAGTTTGTCTCTGTGTATGCCAACGCCTTTGGTGAAGAATATCTGTTTTGGTATCATATCCATGGCCATCACCTCGTCGATAAAATTTTAACGGATAACTATACACCAAATATATTATTATTACAAGTATTTGTTACAATTAATGATCATGTTGAATGTTTATTTTACGAATCCATACTATAACATATGATTGCAATTATTGATTATGGGATGGGAAACCTCAGAAGCGTTGAAAAGGGGTTCCTTAAGGTCGGCGTTGATGTCACGGTAACGAACAGGGCCGAAGACGTCCGGCGTGCCGATGCTATTGTCCTTCCCGGGGTAGGCGCCTTTAAAGACTGCATGAAGGAGCTGTCGCATCTCAAACTGACGGACCCGGTTGTGGAGTCTATACAACAGGGAAAGCCCTATCTCGGCATATGTCTGGGACTGCAGGTGCTCTTTGGTGAATCAGAGGAGTTTGGGAGGTGCAGGGGTCTTGATATTTTCAGCGGCAGGGTCGTGCGGTTTGAGAAGAGTGATCTCAAGATTCCGCAAATGGGATGGAATGAATTAAATATAAAGATCAACGGTCCTCTCTTCAGGGACATACCGGACAAAAGCTATTTCTATTTTGTCCACTCTTTTTCTGTTGCGCCGGACGATGAATCTATTATCGCAGCGACAACGGATTATGGTGTTTCGTTTACATCTGCAGTCTGCAAAGACAATGTGTACGCTGTCCAGTTTCACCCCGAAAAAAGCCAGACCCTCGGACTGCAAATGCTGAAAAATTTCGGGGACATAGTGGCAGCACAATAAAGCGCGCTATGGCCGGGGACGAATCCCGGAGAGCAGGGAGAGAATACTTTTCTTCAGAACGGGATGGATCAGGTCAGGCGCGATTTCCGCGAGGGGTTTAAGAACGAAATATCGTCGCATGATTTCCGGATGAGGGATTTTCAGTTCAGCGGTGTCCATGACGAGATTGTTATAAAACAGTATGTCGAGATCGATGATCCTCGCCCCCCATCGAGGGCCCGGAACGCGCCCCAGCGTGATTTCTGTTTTTTTGAGCAGTAGTAACAGGTCTTCCGGCGTCAAAGCGGTCTGCAGCTTGATTGCCATATTGATAAACAGCGGCTGATCCTTTATGCCCCATGGCGCGGTCTCAATCATGGAAGAAGTACTCAGGACCTTTATCCCGCTTTCAACAAGATGACTGATTGCATTCCTGCAATTTTCTTTTCTGTTGCCCAGGTTTGAGCCGATTCCGAGGTATGCTGTCGGCATATGAATTCACGTATGTAACAGATAAAAAAGATGTCCCTTCATTTTACCAGATTGGCCTCCCCACTATTCAATAGTATGTTTTTTTAAGTTTTGCTTCTGTTCCGCCGTATCTGAATAATAACAGCGTTTCATGAAGGGAGGCAGAAAATGAGCGATCTGGAGGAATGGTCACGGCGAATCAAGGATGATGACCAGGAGGAAGGTGATACTGAATGAATGCCTTGAAGGCTGATTCTGTCATGGAGAGGGGATCTCATCCGAGCACGTTGCCGATTCGTTTAACAGCTTCCCTGATCCGCTTTACCGGAACGGTCAGCGCGAACCTTACATATCCTTCCCCGGCTTCACCAAAGCCGTTGCCCGGTGTTATCAGGATGCCCGCCTTGTTAAGCAGGGCGGCCGTAAAATCCATAGAGGAAACACCATCAGGACATTTTGCCCAGAGATAGAATGTGGCCCTGGGGTTAGTAACTTCAAGGCCGACTTTCTTCAGCCCTGCAAATAACGCGTCTCTCCTGCCCTGATAGGTATTTCTCAGTTTTCTGAGGACGGCGTCCTCCGTATTGAGTGCTTCAATGCCTGCTTCCTGTATTGCCTGGAAAATACCGGAGTCAATATTTGTCTTGATCTTGCCGAGGCCTGCAATCGCATCTTTATTCCCGACGGCAAAGCCGATCCTCCAGCCTGTCATATTGTATGTCTTGGAGAGTGAATGAAATTCTATCCCGACATTCTTTGCACCGGGGACCTCGAGAAAGCTCAGTGGTTTTTCGTCGTCATAATACATTTCGGTATAGGCCGCATCGTGGCATATGAGGATATTATTCTCAGCGGCAAAGGCGACGACCTTTTCAAAAAAAGCCCTGTCCGCACATGCGGCAGTCGGGTTATTGGGATAATTTATAAACATGAGCCTCGCTTTTTTGAGAACATGCGGTGGAATTGCACCCAGGTCAGGGAGGTAATTGTTCTTTTCAAGTAACGGGATTTCATGGCTTATCCCTCCGGCAAAAAGTGTGGCAACCGGATAGACCGGATATCCCGGCGAAGAATGGAGGACATAATCACCGGGATTTATAAAGGCCAGAGGCATATGGCCAATGCCTTCTTTTGAACCGATCAGGGAGAGAACTTCAGTCTCCGGATTCAGGGTGACGTTGAACCTTCTTTTATACCAGGCGGCAACGGCCTTTCTGAATGACAGCATTCCCGCATATGATGGATATTTATGGTGAACAGGATTTTTCACTGCCTTTCTCATGCTCTCAACAATATGCCGAGGCGTAGGAATGTCAGGGTCCCCTATGGACATATCAATAAGATCAACTCCGCCTGCAACTGCTTTTTGCTTCATTTTATCAAGAGTAGCAAATAAGTAGGGGGGCAGTTTTTTTATCCGCTCAGCAGGTTCAATAGTAATTTTTATGCTCAATGTATGCCTCCTGGAATAGTATATAGCGCATAGCTGTCAGTGGAGCGATCACACAGTCAGTGTATGCTGTTCGACACTATTGTTCTCTACGGGTTTTAATAATGTACTGTATCAATGCGGTAAGATGCAAATTTTTTTATTTAATATACTGAAAAATGTATCTCAGGGCCACAAGAAGCATGAGGAGACCCAGCAGCAGTTTGATCAGCTTCTGGGGAACATATTTCTGAAACCTGGCGCCGAAATACATACCGACAAAACCTCCGGCCCCAAAGAGACATCCCAGCAGCCAGTCAGGTGATGTGTGCAGGCCTCCTTTTGCCGGAATGAGCGTATAGAAAAAAACTCCGGCCACTGAGGTCAGGAATGTCCCCATGAGCGCGGCACCTGCGACAGTGTATACCGGCAGACGGAAGAGTGCCACACAAAATGGAGCAATTATTGCTCCTCCGCCTATCCCGTACGTTCCTCCTATGATTCCTACGATAAATGCGAGGAAAAACATAATAATGGTACTGAAAGAAAATGTAGTGCCCCGGAAATCGTATTCGATTTTTCTGAGGGAAAAAGTCACGGTTTTGATAACGGCATCAGCCGGAAGCCCTGCGGTGATTTTTTCCTTTCCTGCCGAGGTCTCCGCCGGGGCCTTCCCCCTGAGATCATAGAGAAGTCGTACCCCTATATAAAGAAGAACCATGCCCGCAAAGAATTTAAATGTCCCCGGATCAGGAAGATAGAAAACACGCACATAATAGCCGAGAAAAACACCGGGCAGCGTACCGGCGATAATCACTATTGTCAGGGGCCATGCCATCCTGCCCTCTTTGATATAACGATATACCCCGCTGGGAATGGCAACTACATTGAACAGGAGGTTTGTAGAACTTACGGAGGGGCTGGTGAAATTGAGAATGCTCATCTGAAAGGGCAGCAGCAGAAAGGCGCCTGATACCCCTCCCATAGACGTAAAGAAGGAAATGATACAGGCAATCAGAGGAGGGACGAATATATATGTTCTGACTCCGGATACGGGGAAAAGGAATTCTAGGAATTCCACCTGTTTCTCCTGAAAAGCTGATCACACAGACCCCCTGCAGTGATTTTACGGTGCGGCAGTTTTATTGCCCGTGTAATCTGTTTTCTCGCGTCAGGGGAACCGGCCACAGGGCTAGTATCTGAGTGTTGCCTTGAGCCGCTTTGGATTAATAAGAAGATTCAGCCCGGCAATAATGCTGGTAACATGAATTTCGCCTGCCATGAGAATGTCAACGGCACACCCTTCCCCTTCAGTTACTGCGATGCCGATGCGCGCAGACCGGAGCATCTTCCTGTCATTGTTCCCGTTGCCGAAGGCAACGACAGAGATCGAACCGAGTTTTTCCACATATTCTTCCTTCTGAAGGTCATGGAATTCTCCCTCCAGCACTTTGACTTCACAGCGCACGTCCCTGAGTTCTGTCCTTGCTGTTCCAAAGGTATCGGACGTCAACACATGAACGGACAGTGACTCAGACAACCGGTTTAACAGATCTTTTACCTCCGGGATGAGTTTCCCGTTATGGGACAGTGTCCCGGTAAAGTCAGAGACGAGATATTTCAGTTTTACGTCGCCGAATCCCGGAATGTCTATTGCAATCATAGGCCCCTCGTGCAAGGATGTTGAATAAATATATCAGGAAATACATCCTAAATGCAAAACAAAAGTGCACCCCGTGATTCACTGGTCATCCGGTCCGATCCTGAACGAACGGGATTCTTTCTTCAGGGACTTCATATGTTTTTCTTCCAGCATCTTCTCCCGGGCCCGTTTCGAGCGTTTCCGTTTCTGGCGCCTGATTTTTGCCCTTTGTCGTTCCTGCTCACTTTTTTTGCCCTTTATTGAACGCTCTATTTTCTCAAAAAGCTGCTCCCGGGCATAATAGCGGTTCAATCCCTGGGTACGGGCCTTTTGACACTTGACCTCTGTAGCAGTGGGTATGTGCTTCAGATACACACAGGTGGCCACCTTGTTGACATGTTGTCCGCCCTTTCCTCCCGAGCGGACAAAGGACTCCTCGAGGTCCTTTTCATAAATCCCGAGACTGTCCAGTTTTGCGCGCAGTACTTTTTCTTTTTCAGGACTTACGGGGAACATGCTCATTGCCTCTTATCTTACCGTTCTTCAGGAGAACTGCTGCTTTTTCTTTCAGCGCAAGGGCAAAGGGATCGGCCTCTTTAATTCCCCTCTCTGTTTTCTCGAGGATTTCATAAAACATGTTCCAGCCCTCTTTTTCCTTGCTGTAATGCTCCAGTAAAGGATTGGGCTCCCCCGTTAATTTCTGAATGGTTTCACGCAGTCGCCTGACACCGATCCGGAGGAACTCATGTCCTTCCAGGTTTTTTTCATCAGAATGTTCCTGAAAGAAGGAAGCGGCCTTCAGGGCAAATCTCAGGTGGACTACGGTAAGGGGGATTTGTGAGACAAAGCAGCCGGTAAAGGGATCGATCGTATTTTTAATTTCCTTAAGTGTCCAGGGAAGGGCCCTGACGTAATAGGAAAACATAAGCATCCTGATGTACTCGCCGACCATTTTTCCCGCTGCAGCCATTTTAATCGCCTCTCCTGCAAAGGTCTCTTTGTCGTGCCGCATTATAAGGCCGTCTTTATGAACATAACGAAGCATGTGTTGATCCCCCTCAAACAATACCGATAATAAATACGCCTGGTCTTCAGCCCTGCCTATAAACGTCGGCGTGAACGGCTTATATTTTCTTAATGCATCAATAAGGATTCCGCAGGTTCCTCCTGTTACATGTATCCTCTGAATGCAGTGATGTATGCCGTCCATGTCCCGGTCTCCATACCGCGTCATCATCTCGGCTTCAGTCGAAAGGGCCTGCGGAAGAGAGCTGAAGAAAATCAGGTCCTCTGCCTTAACGGGGGAACAGGGGAAGGACACGTCAGGAGTGAACAATGAGTCCCCTATGTCCTTCTGGTTCACCAGTGCGCCGGCTATCATACCGAGTTCAACAGCGCGGCCTTCATGATCAATGCCCTCTGCTCCCCACAACGGGGTCCTGAAGTGTTCGAAAGCAGAATGCCCTCCCTGTGCGACCAGTTCATCCTGGGGAAATACCTGGTCGAGGTCGAACTTGAACGTCCCTTTTACCGCGGGATTAAAAAAAACCTGCCAGAATGCAGCGATTGCCTTTAAAAAGCTGTAATGCCTTCCGTATTCCCCGTCCACGCCGAATACGCTGTACAAATTGCTGAACTCCGCTGCCCCCATATATTGTTTCGCGGCGGGAATGAGTATTTCTTCAATTATCTTTATTGAGTCTGCTTCGCTCATGACATACACGTCCACATGTTCGATGTTTTTTTCCTTTTTTAGTTCATCTTCGAGATATTCTTTCACAATGCGCTGCAGTCCCTTATGGGTCACTGAAACGGAGAGAAGGCAGCTCGCCCTGGCGTCCCTGTCTATTGTCCCCCGCTGCTTCTCGAACCGGATGGCTTTATCAAGTCCTTCCAGACCATATAACACCTCGTTATGTTCCGGAGATATTCCCATGGGGACCGGATGATCGTACCAGTATATCTGTTCCTCCTGCACTATCCGTTTCAGGGCTTCCTTCAGATATAAACTGACAGAGAGGTCATCAATCTCTTTTGAACCCGGAGGGACGGTCACAAGAATATTGGAGGTAAAAAGGATTTCCCGTGCCGGATCAACAACCGGCGAAGGGTTTAAGCGGGTGATAGTGATTTTTCTTTTTTTACGAAGGGCCCCGATTTTTTCCCCGCGGTCTTCACATAATGCAACACCTTCAGGAAAGAAAACGCGCTGTATGGATTCAACGGTTTTCGCGGTATTACGGGTACTGTCCGGATTGCCGAGCCATGCAGAGAGGGCAGTCAGATCCTGTTCGAAATATTCATTGTCATAACACTGGTTTACTATCTCGTCATGTATCAGCGCCACTCCCTCCCTGTAAAACAGTGCAGCTGTCTTCCAGGAGGGGTGTGATGAGAGAGTGCTCAAATACGTACGGGCCTTTTCGTGCAACGGGTGTGTTTCCCCTGCCAGCGCAATCAGAAAGGCAGCGTTCAGGTTCCTGGCCACGGCACCGCTGTCTTCTTCACCCTCACGGAACTGACCAGATATGTGTGTTGTGTCAGGAGAGGCACGGCCCCTCTCATCGCCGATTAAATATTTTATAATGGTTTCAAGCTTTTGTTTCATGGGATTGCCGCTGTCCTGCTGGTTTAAAAATTATACCATCTGCATCAAAGATTCTTCATGAAAAATATGGGGGCATGGGTTTTATTTATACAAAACAGTCCTGTCCTCAATGCATATCATAAGTTAAAATTATACGATGATAATCTTTTTTATTTTGACACCGGAAAATATTTTGCGTATACTTTTAAACCGGTGCCGCAATTCTTTTTAGGCTTTTCTCTAATAAAAATAATGAGGTAATTATGATAATGGATCGCCTGAGACTTACGCTGTGCTTGCTCTTTGCATTGTCATTCAGTATGTTTTTCCCTTTCACCTCTGAAACCAGTGCTGCCAATGAGGAGCATGTGACCGAATCTGCCCATGAAGGGGAACATGATGAACTGCCCGGAGACGTTCCGTTTGACATAGCGCTGGAAGAGATACAGAAATATATAGCTCCGATGAACGAAATGGAAATTTTTCCGTGCATTGACTGTCATGATGAGGACTGGGAGACAGACAGCACGCGGCGTGAACTGGATGATCCCCATAGTGAAATACCGGGAGCATTTGTAAACCATGACTCGGAGAACAGATGGTGCCTGGACTGTCACAGTCCTGATAGCCGGAACCAGCTGAGACTGTTAAACGGCACATTGATCAGTTTTGATGAATATTACAGAGTATGCGAGCAGTGTCATAAGAGGGTATATCGTGAATGGAAAGCCGGTGTCCACGGCAAGAGGACCGGCCACTGGGATGGCGAAAAAGAGTGGATGCATTGTACACAATGCCATGATCCCCATGACCCGCCGTTCAAGGCCATCACACCTGAGCCGGCACCGAGAACGCCCTTAAAAGTGTGGTCAGCCACTGCGGTAAAAGATACACATTCGGCAGATACACAACATTGATAACATAGGTGGAGGCAGTTCAATGTCAGATGATACAAAGGGACAGGACAGGAGCCTGGTAACAAGAAGAAAATTTCTGGCCGGCCTTGCAGCGGGTGCTGCTGCCCTGGCAGTTCCTGCCGGTAATGCAGACGCATATGCGGTGGAAGAATTTTTCAGGCAGCACTACAAAAGGCTTGATAAAGATGATTTAAGGGACATTCTTGCAAAGCTGGAAGAGGAGCTGACATTTAAATACGGGAAAGAAGTTCACGCAACAGCAACACCTCCCATGGAGAATACTGTTTTTGCCTATGCCCTTGACCTTTCGCGATGCATTGGCTGCAGAAGATGTGTTTACGGGTGTGTGAACGAGAACAATCTTTCCAGGGACCCAGAGATTCACTGGATAAAGGTGTTAGAGTTTCATAAAAATAATCATAAATGGCAGGGGCTTGAGCATTCTAACCTTTATTATCATCCTGAACAGGTACCTGAAAAAGGGCGTTTTTATGTTCCTGTTCAGTGCCAGCAATGTAAAAATCCCCCATGCGTCAAAGTATGCCCGGTGCAGGCCACCTGGAAAGAGCCGGATGGAATAGTTGTAGTGGATTATAACTGGTGCATCGGATGCCGTTTCTGCATGGCAGCCTGTCCCTATGGCGCCAGAAATTTTAACTGGGGAAAACCCAGCGTGCCAAAAGAAGAATTTAATCCCGACATTCACTATCTGGGGAACAGGCCGCAGTATAAAGGCGTAGTCGGAAAATGCACGTTCTGCATCCAGCGGTCACGGGAAGGCAAATATACTGCCTGTGTCGAAGCCTGTCCTGTAGGTGCGAGAAAGTTCGGCAATCTCATGGATCCCAAGAGCGAAATACGCTACATCCTTGAGCACATGAAAGTGTTCCGGCTCAAAGAAGAGATTAATACCAACCCGAAATTCTTTTACTTCTTCAGTATGGGAACGGGTGTAAAAAGCTAGAGGCGAGGTAAAGCTATGGTCATTGATGCAATAAACGGTATTATGCGGACAGTAGTTACGGGAAGCAGGGCATATAAGGCATTGCTGGGCGTCCTGTCGTTGCTCGCTCTTGTGGGCATTGCCTTTTATTTCAGGCAGGTAGACCAGGGGCTTATTGCCACAAATATGAGAGACGCGGTTTCCTGGGGCTGGTATATTGCGAACTTCACATTCCTGGTCGGCGTTGCAGCAGCAGCGGTCGTCCTTGTCATCCCATATTATATTTATAAATTCGAGCCTATAGGAGATATCGTCCTCATCGGCGAGATAATGGCGGTTTCCGCTGTGTCCATGTGTCTCATGTTTATCCTGCTTGATATGGGAAGTCCTGAAAGGTTCTGGCATCTTATCCCTGTCATAGGAATATTTAACTGGCCCGGTTCAATTTTGACATGGGACGTTATCGTATTAAATTTATATCTGGTGCTGAATTTAACACTCGTCGTGTATGCGCTTTCAAAAACGTATGCCGGAAAATCCTATAAAACAAAACTTATCATGCCCTTTATATATTTCTCTATCCCGGCTGCTATCAGCATCCATACGGTAACGGCGTTCCTCTATCTCGGCGCTCCGGCAAGACCGTTCTGGAACACCGCGGTGCTGGCGCCGAGGTTTATTGCGTCGGCATTCTGTTCCGGACCTGCTTTTATGCTTATCATTTTTCAGATAATAAGGAAATATTCAGATTTAAAAATTACTGATAAAGCGCTTCACAAGGTAGCTGAGATAGTGACATGGTGTATGGCGGTCAATCTCTTCCTCCTTGGCAGTGAGGTGTTCAAGGAAGTCTACTCCGCGACTGCCCACATTGAGCCCTTTAATTACCTGTGGCACGGCCTCCGGGGGAATGACCAGCTCGTCCCCTGGATCTGGACAGCCCTTATCGTTAACTGTCTTGCGTTTATAATATTGATCATTCCAAACTTCAGAAAGAACTTTACCATGCTTAACATTGCATGTGGATTCATTTTCCTCGGAGTCTACATTGAGAAAGGCATGGGACTCATATTCCCCGGTTTTATCCCCGGCACATTGGGTGAGATATATAACTATATGCCTAATGCCATGGAGCTCTGGATATCCCTTGGTGTATGGGCAATCGGTCTGCTGATATTTACTGTAGGCGCCAAGATCTGCATAGCCATCAAAAACGGCGATATCGGCCATGCTGATCCGTCCGCACATCATTAGACTCTTACATACATTATTACCCTGTAAGAAATCCCCCTTTTTTCAGGGGGGTTTTTTATGTGTTCCCGGGTACAGATGATCGCAGGGGCCGTTTCACTAACGACCGGACTTTTTTGTCTTCCTTTTATATTTCCCTGAGAACATTCTATCCTGCGGCTTGAGGTTATTCAATATATGCTGCCTGGAGCATGTTAATATTTCTTGATATTTATATGCAGGCTGGATTAATATATCTTTCAGAATCAAGATGATATCCTGTCATAAGCTGAAACAAAGACAAAGGAAAGAGGGGTAATGGACAAAAGAAAATCTGATAGAAAAATTGTTAACCTCAAGGCAGAGATATCCGCTGAGAATAATAGTTATTCAGGAACCATAGAGAATATTTCCGCAGATGGCATATATATCCAACTAAAAACAGCTCCAACAAAGAGTGCAAAAGATTTTCTTCCTGTAACGAGAATTAACCTGAAATTTCAAGTGCCGTCAGGAAAAACAATAGACCTGACTTGCGAATCAAGATGGATAAATATATATATGG
>JBFKMY010000030.1:0-12608 GCA_041629615.1 Thermodesulfovibrionia bacterium
CCTTCAGCAACCTTGTTGACCGTTTCCGTTTTAATGCCGATCTGATTAAGGTAAAATGCAGTTCCCCGTGTTGCTATTATTGAAAAGCCGAGCGCTATCAGTTTCGATGCCATTTTCGGGAGGGCGGGCTTGTCCCTGTCCTTGACACTGATGAACACCTTTCCCCCGAGAGGGACCGGGTTTTTCGCCGCTGACTGCGACTTGGCATAGGCCCTGCCAAAATCATGATCAATGCCCATTACCTCACCGGTTGATTTCATTTCAGGACCCAACAGCGTGTCAACTCCCGCAAAACGGTCAAAGGGAAATACCGCCTCTTTCACGGTATAATGCGAAGGGACTCTTTCCGATGTGAGACCGAGATCCTCGAGTGTTTTCCCCACCATGACTTTTGCCGCCAGTTTCGCAAGAGGAAGGCCGATAGACTTGCTGACATAGGGGATTGTGCGCGATGCCCGCGGGTTTACTTCCAGTATATAAATTTCATTGTCTTTGACTGCAAACTGTATATTCATCAGGCCTATGACATTCAATTCACGGGCAAGCGCGCGTGCCTGTTTTTTTATGCGTTCAATTATATCCTGCGATAAAGAATAGGGAGGCAGTGAGCAGGCAGAATCGCCGGAATGAATGCCCGCTTCCTCTATGTGCTCCATAATACCGCCGATAACCACGCTGTTTCCATCGGATATTGCATCCACGTCAACTTCAATAGCGTCCTCGAGATAGTCATCAATTAATACGGGATGCTCCGGGGACGCCTTGACCGCCCGGCTCATATAATCTTTCAGACTGTTTTCATCATAGACAATTTCCATCGCCCGTCCCCCAAGGACATAGGAAGGTCTCACCATAACCGGGTAGCCGATTTTCCTTGCCTCATCAAGTGCCTCCTCAACAGACATTGCAGTGCCGCTGTTTGGCTGACAGAGATTCAGCTTGTCGACAATTTCCTTGAAGCGCTTTCTGTTCTCTGCCCTGTCGATTGAGTCCGGAGAGGTGCCGAGGATGTGAACTCCTTCCCTTTCAAGGGGAACAGCAAGTTTAAGGGGTGTCTGTCCTCCGAACTGTACGATGACCCCGATGGGTTTTTCCGTGTTTATGATATTCAGCGTGTCCTCAAGCGTCAGGGGTTCAAAATAGAGCCTGTCCGCCGTATCGTAATCGGTGCTGACCGTTTCGGGATTACAATTTACCATAATAGTCTCGTACCCGAGTTCTTTCAGGGCAAAGACCGCATGAACACAGCAGTAATCGAACTCAATCCCCTGACCGATTCTGTTCGGTCCGCTGCCAAGGATGACAACTTTTTTTCTATCCGTGGGCATTGCTTCACATTCTGATTCAGCTTTCAGTAGTTCGTCTTTACTGTCCGTTGATCGCTGACTGCTGATAACTTTCTTATAAAAGGGTTTTTCATACGTAGAATACATATAGGGAGTATGGGCCTTAAACTCTGCTGCACAGGTGTCCACCATTTTATACACGGCCTTCAGGCCGATGCGGTGCCGCATGTCCCGGATTGTTTTTTCATCGGAGTTCAGAAGCTGGGCAATTCGCCTGTCGGAAAACCCGTATTCCTTGGCTCTTTCAAGGACCGCTGCAGAAAGGGGCCCCTGTGAACCGGCCTGAAAGGAGCTTTTGATTTCCTCTTCCCCGTCTATAATCTGTTTCATATTGAAAAGAAACCAGGGATCAATGCCGGTGAGCGCGTGCAGTTCATCCATACTTGCCCCGAGTCTCAGGGCCTGTGCAAGATGCCACATGCGGTCCCAGGCGGGGACTTTTATCTTCTCCCGGATTTCAGAAAGAGCGGTATCAAGAGGTTCAAATCCATAACTGTCTATTTCGAGGCTCCGGATTGCTTTCTGGAGAGACTCCTTAAAGGTCCTTCCAATGGCCATGGCCTCACCAACTGATTTCATTTGCGTTGTGAGGGTGGGGTCGGCATCAGGGAATTTTTCAAAGGCGAACCGGGGATACTTCACGACGACATAATCAATTGCCGGCTCGAACGAAGCGGGTGTTTCTCGTGTAATATCATTCGGTATTTCATCAAGTGTCAAACCAACAGCAAGCTTTGCCGCAATTTTGGCAATCGGGAAACCCGTTGCCTTGGATGCAAGGGCCGAACTCCTTGACACCCTCGGGTTCATTTCTATGACAATTAAACTTCCGTCATCGGGATTCACGGCGAACTGAACATTTGATCCGCCCGTATCAACGCCAATTTCCTGCATTATCGCTATGGAGGCATCCCTCATTATCTGATATTCCCTGTCAGAAAGGGTCTGCGCCGGCGCAACTGTTATGGAATCCCCCGTGTGAATACCCATGGGATCGAAGTTTTCGATGGAACAGATAATAACGACATTGTCCATGGAATCACGCATTACCTCGAGCTCATACTCTTTCCATCCGAGCACTGATTCTTCAACAAGGACCTGATTGACGGGGCTCAACTTGAGGGCCATTTTCAGATTATCATGATATTCTTGCCTGTTATAGGCAATGCTCCCCCCCGTACCTCCCATGGTAAAGGACGGTCTTAATATAAGGGGGAAACCGAGCTCATCGATGGCCCTCAGGCCGTCTTCCATTGAGTTGACATGGGCGCTTCGGGGGGTTTTCAGTCCTATGGCAGCCATGGCATCTTTAAACAGCTCCCTGTCTTCCGCTTTCTTTATTGCCGGAAGTTTCGCTCCGATGAGCTCAACAGCGTATTTATCAAGGACCCCTTTTTCTGAAAGCTCCACCGCAAGGTTAAGTGCAGTCTGTCCGCCCATTGTCGGCAGCAGTGCGTCAGGACGCTCCTTTGCAATTATCATTTCCAGGACCTCACCGGTGAGAGGTTCGATATAGGTAACATCAGCCGTTTCAGGATCGGTCATGATGGTTGCAGGATTGGAGTTCACAAGTATCACTTTATATCCCTCTTCACGCAGGGCCTTGCAGGCCTGGGTCCCGGAGTAATCGAATTCACAGGCCTGTCCGATCACGATCGGGCCTGACCCGATTAATAGGATGCTGTTAATATCAGTCCTTTTAGGCATTCAGTTTTCCCTTGTCACTTTGATCCTGTGATGCATTCTCTGTTTACATATTTAAAAAGTTCTTTATTTCCCCTAAAGGGATTTCCGGTTCTCCGTCAACTTTGCCGCCATCGATCTTTGCCGCGTATATAACTCTGTCCGTGCCGTCATTCAGTCTCAGCACAAGGGTTACAAACTCTTCTGCTTCGCTCAATCCGGGCACAGGGCTTCCATGCTGTGCAGATATTTTCTGTACAAAATCTATGCCGTCAACATTAACGGGGGTATATTTTTTTGTATCTATTTCAACAGATGTCAGGTTTGAAAAGGGGATTTTCTCTTTCCTTTTAATAATCAACCCGGACCGTTCGATAGTTATTGTTTTAGCGGTCCTGTCGAAAAATGCCTCAAGATATCTTTCATTGAATATATATCTGTTTGCACCGAGAAAGGTTATGACGAATAGTGTGACGAGAATAAAGTAGCGCATAAGAGGAGTTTTGCTGTGTATCAGACCGGTCATTAAATAAAAGAGGACACATGCAGCAGATGCAAATAACATGGACGAGAACTCTCTGGTATAGACACCGGAATGTAATACACTTGTCTTCTCAGCCTTAAAAGAAGAGGTCCTGAAAGTGAGTGAATTGTTGTTGATTTTAAGCTGAAAGGCGGTTTTCGTATCTGTGTTTTTCATTTCATCTCATGATTTTTTGTTGAACCCGGTCCCCGGGTCTCTATCCGGCACCTGCCTTATGAGCACGTTTCGATCAATTCCCTGAATCTTTTAAAAATATATCCTGAATCATTCGGCCCCGGACCTGCTTCCGGATGATGCTGGATGGAGATTATGGGCAGGTCCTTGTGCCGCATGCCTTCTTCGGTCCCGTCATAAAGGTTCCTGTGCGTGAGTTCCACCTGTCTGCCAAGGCTTTCTATGTCTACACAGTAGTTATGATTTTGCGCCGTAATTTCAACTTTTTTTGTCAACAGGTCCATGACCGGATGATTTCCCCCGTGATGACCGAATTTGAGCTTGTATGTCCTCCCGCCTAATGCCAGTCCCAATATTTGATGGCCGAGGCAGATTCCCATGAGGGGTTTTTTCCCCAGCAGTTTTTTCACTGTATCTACTGCATAGGGTACGGACTGAGGGTCGCCGGGCCCGTTGCTGAGCACGACGGCATCAGCACTGTTAAGCACTTCATCAGCGGGTGTCCGGGCTGAAACAACGGTGATATGAAAACCTGTTTCAGCAAGATGGCGGAGAATGTTCATTTTAACGCCGAAGTCGTACACAGCGACTTTTATGCCGTTGTTCGTTGACAGTTGTGCGTCGTCTGTTTTCTCTGACCCCGCACTCTCACGTTTCCAGAGCTTCCCTGTCCACCTGTATGGCGCTTTTGTTGTTACTTCTTTGACCAGGTCGAGGGCGGCTATCCCGGGATGGTTTCGCACTTTATCAAGCAGGCTTGCAGGGTCCGGGTCTGTTGAAGAAATTATTCCCATCTGAACCCCGTTGTCCCTCAAGTGCCTGGTAAGCGCCCTTGTGTCAATACCGTCAATGCCAACCTTGTTGTTAATTTTCAAATAATGTCCAAGGTTGTGCCGGGAACGCCAGCTGCTGGGAAAATCGAAGAATTCCCTGGCGATAAAACCCTCAACGTTCGGGACCACCGATTCAATGTCATCGTTATTCACACCATAATTCCCAATCTGCGTATAGGTCATGGCAACGATCTGCCCCTTGTATGAAGGGTCGGTGAGTATTTCCTGATATCCTGTCATGGACGTGTTAAATACAACCTCGCCGACTGTCTCTCCACGGGCCCCGAAGTTCCGGCCTTGAAAAACAGTGCCATCAGCAAGGACTAAAAGCGCTTTTTCTCCCTCTCTGTGTATCATCGTTTTACAGGTCTTTTGCTTTCTCTTAATTTAAGGAGTCGATGATTCAGGGACGCAAGGGTTCACCGTACGGCACAAAGCATAATTCATTTGGACACCTTGAACACCGGACACTTGACTCCCTCACTTCATTCATTCCAATCGTATAATTTCCCCATGGTCATCGTTTTTTCAACAGTGCCCGTAAGGGTCCATTTATTGAATGGCGAATTTTTGCCCTTTGATAAAAACCGTTCCGAATCCACGACAAAAGTCTTTTCCGTATTGATAACAGTAATATCAGCATCAGACCCGGAAGTTAAAGTTCCTTTCCCTAATCCCATTATATTAGAAGGGTTTATGGTCAATTTTCTGATAAGTTCCATTAAGTCAAGAACTCCACGGGCAACGAGCTGCAGTCCAAGGGCCAGGGCTGTTTCCAGACCGGAAATACCAAAGGCTGCAGCATCAAACTCCCTGTTTTTTTCATCTCTGTGATGGGGGGCATGATCAGTTGCAATGACGTCAATTGTACCATCTTTCAAACCCTCTTTAATAGCTTCGACATCGCGTGCTGTTCGTATGGGAGGATTGACTTTCAGGTTTGCGTCATAACTGATGATTGCCTCGTCAGTAAGAGAAAAATAATGCGGACACGTCTCGGCAGTCACATTAATCCCCCGCGCTTTGGCAGCCTTTATTAATTGAACCGAGCCCTCTGTCGAAATATGGGCAATATGGAGACGTCCGCCCGTGAGTTCACAGAGGGACAGGTCCCGCGCCACCATTGTTTCTTCAGCGGCCTTCGGGATCCCTCTCAAGCCTACAATGGTGGAGACAAATCCTTCATTCATTACACCGCCTTCAGATAACTTCAGGTCCTCACAGTGAGATATGATCGGCGTATTAAAAATTTTCGAGTATTCCAGTGCCCGTCTCATAATGAGACTGTTACTTACAGGCATCCCGTCATCAGAAAAAGCAATGCACCCTGCCTTGAGAAGGGCCTCCAGTTCAGTCAGATGTTCACCTCTCTGTCCGGTGGTGATTGCCCCTATAGGGTACACACTGCAGGCCCCCTCCCTGGCCGCCTTGTCAAGAATAAACTGAGTTACCGGGACTGAGTCGTTTACCGGATTTGTGTTCGGCATGCAGCAGACTGAGGTAAAACCCCCTTTTACGGCTGCCATCGTACCGGTCCCGATGGTTTCTTTATATTCGAAACCCGGCTCCCTGAGATGGGTGTGCATGTCGACCAATCCAGGAATCACAATGCAGTCCGATGCATCAATCACTTTGTCTGCAGCAGGGCCCTTGCCCTTGGGATAGAGCCCCTGGATTTTACGTCCCTTTATCAGAATATCTCTATGGTCGTCCATATCCCGGGACGGATCAACAATGCGGCCATTTTTTATCAGGATGATCATTTCCTTACTCCTGCCAGGAGATACAATACCGCCATTCTTACCGCAATTCCGTTGGTCACCTGTTCAAGTATTACAGACTGGGGCCCGTCAGCTACGGTTGATGCAATTTCAACACCCCGGTTCATGGGTCCCGGATGCATAACAATGGCATCAGGTCTGGCTATTTTCAGTCTCTCATGGGTCAGCCCGTAAAGCTTGAAATATTCTTCAAGCGACGGAAGAAACCCTTTGCTTTGACGTTCAAGCTGAAGTCTCAGGGTCATCATAACATCAACGTTTTTTAATCCCCTCTCTATTGAATGGAACACCTCAACCCCGAGCTTGTCAATCTCAGCGGGCATAAGGGTAGGGGGGCCAATTAATCGTACCTTTGCCCCGAGCTTTGTTAACGCATAGATATTTGATTTTGCCACTCTGCTGTGCGCGATATCTCCGATGATTGCTACGGTGAGTCCCTTAATATTCTTTTTGTGGGACTGAATGGTAAACAGGTCAAGCAGGGCCTGCGTGGGGTGTTCGTTGGCACCGTCACCGGCATTTATGACAGACATATTGAGGAGATCGCTGAGGTAATGAGGAACCCCCGATGAGACGTGACGAATGACCACAAAGTCCGCGCCGAGAGACTGGATCGTCAGGGCGGTGTCCCGTATTGTTTCTCCCTTAACCACGCTGCTTGTTGAGACGGAGAAATTCACGAAGTCAGCGCTCAACCGCTTTGCTGCAAGGGCGAAGGAGGTCTTGGTCCTTGTTGATGGTTCAAAGAAAAGACTCACTACCGTTTTGCCCCGAAGCGGAGGGACCTTTTTTATATCTCGCTGAAGGACGTCTCTAAAGCTGGAGGCTGTATCAAGAATATGATATATTTCTTCGGATGTCAGCTCCTTGATTCCCAGAAGGTCTTTTGATTTAATCATAAGAACAACCAGCTATGAGCATTCAGCTTTAAGCTGTCAGCCAGTGTGCGATTCATTAATTAATACAACCTTATCCTTTGTATTGTCTTCTTCCAGAGTTACTTCTATCAGATCGTTAAAAGATGTCGGAATATTCTTTCCGGCATAATCAGCCCGTATGGGCAGCTCTCTATGCCCCCTGTCTATAAGTACAGCCAGCTGTATATAAGCGGGCCTGCCGAAGTCTATAAGGGCATCCATTGCAGCCCGTATACTTCTGCCCGTATAGAGCACATCATCGACAAGCACAACTGTTTTATTATTGATCGAGCAGGGGATTTCGGTCCGTTTCACTACGGGCTGCTCTTCTTTTGTGTTGATATCATCCCGGTAAAACGAGATGTCAAGCGTGCCTACCTCAATGTGGCCGCCTTCGATTAACTCTATCTGGGACGCAAGTCTGTCGGCAAGAGTGACGCCGCCTTTCTGAATGCCGACAAGGCAAAGGCTCTCAGTCCCCTTGTTCTTTTCAATAATTTCATGGGCCATTCTTCTTATGGCCCTGTTGATATCATTGCTGTCCAGTATTTCCGTAGGCATGGTAACATCCATTTCTGAATAGTATTACTGAAAAAGGAAAGGCTTTTGCGAGGGCACAGAGCTGAACTTTTTTATGACATGAGAGGGACAACTTCTTTTCCTTTCCAGCCTCTCAGGACCAGTTTAAAGGTTAATGTTAAAAGAATAGTAAAATAAAAAGAGGGGGAATGTCAATAGAATCAATAGAGCCGTAACGGGAATATCCGTATTCAATAAACGTTATTCTTTTGTGCCGTGTCTGTATTTGATGACAGTGACTTTTTCCATTGTGATGAGACCTTCCCTGACAGTTTCATCCAGAAACGGAAGTATCCTGTTTATGTTCTCTTCTGTATCAACAATTTCCACCATAACAGGAAGATCTTCCGAGAGTCTCAGCAATTTAATGGAGTGAATGCGGGTGGTTGCTCCGTAGCCCATGATCCCGCGGAACACCGTAGCGCCTGCCAGATTTAATTCCCTGGCTTTCAGCACAATCGCTTCATGAAGCGACTTCCCCTTAAAGGTGTCTGTTTCTCCGACAAAAATTCTTAATAACTTCCCTTCTTCCGGCAGTTTCATAATCTCAACCTATTTAATAAGATTAATAATATATCTGGATAATAAGAAACCTCCGAAAACCAGCGCAACCCCAAAGACATTACTTATGATCAAATTTGACAATGCAAGTTTTATTTCTCCGTCCCTGAACAGGTTGAAGCTTTCTAACGTATAGGTTGAAAAGGTCGTAAAACCTCCGAGAATTCCGATAAACATAAAGTTCCTTGCATGTGAAGTCAGATTTTCGAATTCGAATACCCCCCACAGCAGTCCTATGGCAAATGACCCCGACAGGTTAACGAAAAGTGTTCCCCACGGGAATACACCGTTCATGACTTTATATGTCAGGCCTGATAATGAGTAGCGAAGAACAGTCCCGATTGCTCCACCTGCAGCGAGAATGAGGATTTTCGTCATCTTATTTAAAATTATGCCGGATGAGTATGGTTATCATAGATTATAAAAAATACATGGTATGTTGTCGAAAAATCAATAACTATTCCGGCCGGCACGACAGTCCTAAAGGATCTGAAAATCGGATTGGTCATCAGTACAGGCCTTTTCCCTGCACGGAAGCATTGTATAATTTCATAACATCTGCTATAAATATGCATTGCAGAGAGAATTATGATGCACGAAGGTTCTATTAATTTTACAGTGGGGTGAAGTATGGGAAATGTATCCATGTATCTGGCCACCGGAGCTCTTATTGCCTTGCTTGCAGGGTGCGCGGGTGCACCAAATACCGCTGATATCATGCGGGCCCATGCCGATGAGGCGCAGGCACGGGTCGACCTGAAGAAACAGCTTGCAAAGGATTGGAGACGGGGTGCAACCCTGGTGCAGACCGGCGAGAAGCGCGTAAGGAGCGGAGAAAAGAAGATCAGCGCTGCAGAAAGAGATCTCAGGGAGGGCCGGGATCAGGTAGAACGAGGGAATCAGGAAATTGCCGAAGGGCGTGCACTCATGCAGGAAAGCGAGCAGCGATTCCACGAGAATTTTCCCGACCTTCAATTCAGACGTGGTAACTAACAAGAAATGCATCCCTTTTCTCCGGGGTGGCAACATTGTATTCTCATTGAAAAAATGATATGATTTAAAAAAAGTAAGGATATACTGCGTGTCCCCTCCTATCAAACTATACACATTGAGCACCTGCGGTCACTGCAAGGCCACGAAAAAATTGTTGAATGAATGTGCCGTCAAATATGAATTTACCGATGTTGATCTTCTGAGCGGTGAAGAACGCCGTGCCATTGTTGAAGAGGTCAAAAAAATCAATGAACGCTGCTCATTTCCCACAATCATCATTGGTGATAAGGTGATTATAGGGCATAAGGAAAACGAAATTAAGGAGGCCCTTGGACTCTGATGGATTGTCAACAGCTCTATGACATGCTGAAAAAAGTACAGGAACCAAAGGGATACTGCTTTAACAGGGAGAGGGAGATTGTTTTTGATCTCCTCGAAAGTCTTCTTGCGAATAAAGAACGTTACGGATACATGTCCTGTCCCTGCAGACTTGCATCAGGCGAACGTCATGATGATGAAGATATTATCTGCCCCTGCGTGTACCGCGGACCTGATGTGAAAGAATACGGGAGCTGCTATTGCAATCTTTATGTATCGAAAGAATGGAATGAAGGCAGTATACCCCATCTCAATGTTCCTGAACGAAGACCCCCTGAAAAAATCATATAATGCATCAGCATTCATTTCCTGAGGACCGCACCAGTAACAAAACAACGGTTCTCCCGGAGCACAATGAACCGAATAAACCATCTGGAGCTCTACAGACTCCTGAATAAATCAAACTGCCGGGACTGCGGCGTGCCGACGTGCATGGCCTTTGCTCTTGCGGTAATCAACGGCGGAAAGAATATCAGGGACTGCCCCCATCTTCAGGGGGAAGCTGCGGAAGCACTGGAAGGGAACTTACTCAGGAGGGACCGGGACAGGGATTTTGAAGCCGCAATCACGCCGCTCAAAAAAGAAATATCAGAAATTGATTTCAGTGCCGTGGCAGAGGGCCTCGGGGCGGAACTGGCTGGTGAAAGGCTTCGCATTAACTGCCTCGGAAAGGATTTTTTTATTGACAGAAAAGGCGATCTCGAATCCGCAATTCACATTAACACCTGGATACTCATGCCACTCCTTAAATATATCAAGACTGGCGGGAAAAAAAGATTGTCGGGAAAATGGGTCGCCTTTGAAGACCTGAAAAAGGGCGCAACCATGGCCCGGTACTTCAACATGAGATGCGAGGAGCCATTGCGGCAGCTTGCGGGGTCCCATACAGAAATATTTTTTGATCTTCTTAACATCTTTGGAGCAAAAAGACAGAAGGGCCATTCCGCCGATTACGCCCTTGTTATTCATCCCCTTCCCAGGGTGCCCTTTCTTCTCCTTTACTGGAAACCGGAAGGACATTTTGCATCCAGTCTCAGGGTCCTGTTTGACAGTACTGCAGACACCTATCTCGATGCCCATTCAATCTACGTCCTTGGCAGGGGAATCGTTGAAATGTTCAAGAGAATACTGTCACGACACGATGAACTCATTCCTGCACTGTTGTCTCTTTGAATACTTCATATCCCATCCATCACGTCCTGCGGCAGGGGAGCGAGTCCGGGTGGACGATGAACTCCTGAAGACAGGGTGTTTTAAAGATGTATTGTAACCAGAAAGGTCAAGCCTGTTTCATCCCTGTCAATGCCAATTGAACTGAGAGAGAATCCTGCAGAGCTGAGGAGATGCATAACATCCTCTTCGGATCTGTAGACAAGTTTCCAGTCTGCCAGATATTCCTGCCAGACCTTGTAGGGATTGCCTTTTCTGATATTTGCAAAAAAAAGGATGCTTTTTTGTTTTAAGAGTTTTTTGACGGCCTGTTTCAGGAAAAAAGAAATATGTTTATCGGAGAGGTAATCAAATAAACCGCCGGCCAGTATAATATCAAAGGGCCCCAGTGTTTCTATCTTTCTCAGTGACTGCAGAAAATTACCATTAATGCAATGTATTGCCCCCTTCAAATTATTGAGTCTTTTCCCTGATAATTCCAGTGCGTCACTGTCGATATCCTGCAAAACCAGTGTGCACTGAACAGTACGGATATATTTCTCAATAGCAAAGATATCAAGGCATCCTCCGCATCCAACGGACAATATCTTTTGCGTTGACTGATCATGCAGCAATGCGTTAAGAATTATATCGGACTGGCAGCGGACTTTATTTCTGTGCTGCTGCGCGATGGCACTGTTCAGGGCATATTCCTCAATATAATATTCAATTTTTCCATAGAGCGATTTGTTCTCGGGATTGCATATATATTCAATCGTCTCAAAATCGCCGGGATAATTTCTCGGCCAGTCCTGTAGTCTTTTCACAAAAACTGATCTTCGGTGAATTTCTCTGGCAGGGTGTATGATTTCTTCAATTTTATTTCGGGAGGCGCCATTTTTTTCCGCTTCAAGTATATGAAAGCACAGGTCATGCATGGCGGAAACTACTTTATGGAAAACCTGCGAACTGCCGTCAGTAATGAGGCTTTCAAGGGATAAAAAGTTTGCTACACTTTGTCTTAACTGTTCCATACATGCACGTTAACTATATTTCCCCGTGAGAAATTCCTGTTCAACGCCGTCAGGGTCCGGAGCACTATATAATGATTTCTTTCAGGAAGACGCTCATGACCTTCCTGCTAACGGAATAATCGCAATGAAATAATGGTTACAGGAACAGACTGAATTATTGTAATTTCAGGTATTGTATTAGAAACTGCTTAATTATTCAACACAAAACAGGAGACAGGGGATTTTAACTGATGTTAATGTACAGAGGTCATTCTGGATACAAATTCTAAATAGTATGGAGGAGGATGTATAAGCTCGACGCCCATACACATACAATACCTGTCAGTTTTCTTCAATGTTCTCATTCTCACGGGCACTTCTATTACCTCATCTATTAATGGCAAACGGACTCTAAACTCTGATCTGAACGGAATGATCATATCTGTCTCAATATGCATGGTGTGTTCTGAAAGGTCTGTAACAGTTCCGGAATACATTGCGTTTTTATAATGAAGATTTACCCGGAGCTTTAGAGGTCTTCTGTTGCAAGGGTCTTTTTTCATGTCCCGATGACCGCAGAGGATGAAGAGAGTGCACAGTATGACCTCTGCCTAAATTATTATCCTGCCTGAAAAACCGTTACAGGGTTATTTACTA
>JBFKMY010000031.1:0-12545 GCA_041629615.1 Thermodesulfovibrionia bacterium
AGGACTGCAGCGATTATACGGACAAAGATTCCTGCGAGGACTCGCCTCTCGATTGCGACTGGAAGAAAAGACAGAGGATGTGTATTCCTGACTAGACAGCTGATTAATTCTCAATAAAAAGAAGGCGACTTCATAACGGAGTCGCCTTCTTTTGCATTGCGGGGCATGCAGCAGCATGCCCCTACTTCATGTGCGGATCTATACCTGAACCAAAGAGGCCCTCGAGATCAAAGGATATGTTCTTCTCTTTTACGATCCTTTCCACATAATCATCAACGGCCTTCTTCTTCATATCGATCTCGACCTTTTTCCGCAGCTGTTCCTTCACAGCTTCATAGGGTTTGATTGACGGTTCCTTTTTTTCCGCAACTTTGATTATATGAAATCCAAAGTTTGTCTGAACAATGTCACTTATATCCCCCGGGTTAAGAGAGAAGGCCGCTCTTTCGAACTCGGGAGCCATCCTGCCCCGCGAAAAGAATCCCAGGTCACCACCCTTGCTCTTTGAGCCGGGATCATCAGAATACTCTGAGGCAAGCTTCGCAAAGTCCTCTCCTGATTTTACCCGGGAAAGAATGTTCTCGGTTTTATCGCGCGCCTGCTTCAGTTCCTCCTCCTGCGCTGTCCTGTTTACCTTGACAAGGATATGCCGTGCCCTGATCCTGGCGGGGTCCCTGAATTTATTTTTATTTTCTTCGTAGTACTCCCTGATGCCCTCGTCCGTTGCTTTCACCTTTTTCGCAACCACCTTGTCGAAGTATTCTATGGTCAGGAAATTGTCCGTCAGGAGCTCCATATTTTCCCGTATATCCGGACGTTGAGCAAATCCTTTTTTCCGTACCTCATCTGCAATCACCTTGCTCGTCACGATCTGACGCAGCATTGCAGCCTGTCGTTTCGGGTCCTTTTCCATGGTCGCCCTGGTTTGTTCAGAGCCGAAACTCATCCACCGTTCAAAGTCGCTCTTCAGTATCTCTGTATCACCTATTCGCGCAACCACCGGATCCTCAGCAGCAAAGGACTGAGCGTAAAGCGAAACTACGAAGAGAGCTATCATCAATAAAATCTTCTTCATATGTAAACCTCCTTATGTTCTAGACGTATCAGGAATCGAATGCATTGTGTTACCCATTACAGCGAAGAACGACTCACAGAACAGTAACAATTCACATAACACTTTTATAGAAAGATTATATCATGAGCGCGCGGGATCCCTCTACGCAGGCGTTGCCCGACCCGCTTTCCGGCTGACGGGCTTCTCCATCTGTAAATCCAGCGGTTTTCTGATCGACTATCTCCTCATGAATGCACTCACAGTATAAGTGCTTTTTATACCCGTAACAGTTTTATTAAATGGACAGGCAGGCGATTAGGTGATAGTAATGGGATATGGACATAAATCGCCAAACCTGCTGAGAGTGCAGAAAAACAAGGAGGATCGCCATGTTTTGTTATCAGTGCGAACAGACATTAGAAGGGGGCTGCAATAAGAAAATAGGGGTATGCGGAAAGAATGAGGATATTGCCAGTCTTCAGGACATTGCAATTTTTGGGCTTAAGGGAGTTGCTGCCTAAGCTCACCATGCCCGTGAACTCGGGGCCACAGATCCTGACGTTGATACTGTTATGACGGACACGCTGTATTCAACCCTTACCAATGTCAACTTCCGTCTCAATGATAATGTGGATTCAGTGCTCAAAGTCGGAGAGGCAACCATTAAAGTGATGGACCTCCTCGACAGGGCCCATACGGAAAAGCTGGGGGTTCCTGAGCCTGTGACCGTGTCTGAAAACAGGGTGGAAGGCAAGAGCATCCTGGTGTCCGGACATAATCTGCTCGCCCTTCATGAACTTCTTAAACAGACCGAGGGAAAGGGCATCAATATTTACACCCACTCCGAGATGCTTCCTGCCCACGGGTATCCGAAACTCAGGAAATACAGCCACCTGAAGGGCAATGTCGGAGAGGCATGGCATGACCAGAGAAGGTTATTCGATGATTTCCCCGGGGCAGTTCTCATGACAACCAACTGTGTAATGCCTGTCAGGGGTACCTATCGCCACAAGCTGTTTACCTATGATGTTGCCGGTGTCGAGGAATGTCCCTATATTGAGGAGAATGACTTTACCCCGCTTATTGATAAAGCGCTCTCACTGCCTTCGGCTGATCTGAAGTCAGAAAAGACGCTGACCACGGGTTTTCACCATGAAACGGTCCTGAAGCTCGCCCCTCAAATAATCGATGCTGTAACGTCTGGCAGGATAAAACGCTTCTTTGTGATTGCAGGGTGTGACGCCCCCGGGAGCGGCGGTGATTATTTCAGGGAACTTGCGGAGCTCGTCCCCAAAGACTGTGTCATTCTTACGACTTCCTGCGGCAAGTTCAGGTTCAATGATTTAGAATTCGGCAGTATTGACGGCATCCCCCGCTATATAGATCTCGGGCAGTGCAATAACTCCATATCCTGCGTGAAGATAGCAACAGCACTTGCAGGGGCATTTAACTGTTCTGTCAATGAGCTTCCTCTGACCATAGTCCTCTCGTGGTTTGAACAGAAGGCTGTGGCCATTCTCCTTGGACTGTTCAGCCTCGGGGTGAAGAATATCTATCTCGGCCCTGAGCCCCCGGAATTTGTGACCCCCGGTGTGTTAAAGGTCCTGAAGGACAATTTTAATCTGAAGTTTACCGGAGATGCTGAAAAAGATATGAGGACAATGATCCATTAATGGCGGGCCCGGGTGTTCCGGGCCTTCCTTTATTTGTCTCCATGGCTTTTGGCAGACGGTTTTTTCGATAAAACATCCACGGGATGACGTTCTATGACCTGTCTGCCTGCAGGCAGGCCCGATCGGGGAATCCAGGACTGTCCTGCAAAAATGTAGAACCATTGCTTCTTGTAGTTTCACCGGAAATAATCTAAAATGAAACGGTAAACACACAAACATACAAAGGAGGAACACACCTGTGAAAAGAAATATAATGGTGCTGGCTGTTGTAATACTGTGTGGATTTATGCTCGCTCCCGGGACATCTTCTGCCCTTGGCATCGAAATGGCGGCAGGGTACTGGGCACAGGACCCGTCGGGTGACATTGCCTATAAGCCGGTTGCATCCATTGACACGCTCGACATAGAAAATGACCTTAAGTATGATAAGGAAAGCAGGCCCTTTGTGAGGATCAAGGCGGACATCCCTTTCCTGCCCAATATATATCTTATGGCCACACCCATGAAGTTTGAGGAGACAGGTTCAAAGAGCGCAGACTTTACCTTCGGGGACAGGACATTCGATTTCACGGCCCCCTTTGATTCAATGGTCCGGATGAACATGTATGATATCGGATTGTATTATGTCCTGCCGCTCATGAAGACTGCCACCCTGAATACACTCAGCATGGAACTGGGAATCAATGCCCGTATTATTGACTTTGCCGCAGAGGTATCAGGCCGCGACGCCGTCACCGGAGGGCTTATAACTGAATCGGAAAGCGAGATCATCCCGGTGCCCATGATCTATGCGGGTGTCCAGATAAATCCCCTTGATTTTCTGAGCCTGGAGGCGGAGGGGAGGGGGATCACCTATAGTTCAAATCACTATTATGACCTTATCGGCAGGGTCAAGGTCAAACCGGCGGGGCCGCTTTTCATAGCCGCGGGTTACAGGCGGAATGACATAGAGATCGATTACAGCGATGTTGAAGTATCCATTACATTCAGCGGCCCCTATATTGAAGCAGGAGTGTCTTTCTGAAGGAGACATTCATGGATATTCATGCATTGAGCCAGCTGCTGCCCCCCCGTTCCGCGGACGATGAACTGTTTGTCTCGACCCGGGACGACAGGGGAAAGAAACGGTATCAATGGGATGTTGTACTTGAAAGGGGGCTTTCATCCGATTACGGGCTTTTCATGCCTGCCAGCCTGCCCTGTTTCACCGGGGAGATGATCAAAAATTTCTCAGGCCTTGCCTACAGGGAAATAGCATGGGTGATCATGAGGAGTTTTCTCCCTCAGGATGATATCCCTGATGTGGTCCTTGCGGAGATTTGTGAAGGCGCATACCACGATACCCATATCCCGGTAGAAGAAGCCATAGAAGACAACAGGCTTGTCATTGCCCGTCTCGACAGGGGACCTTCGTGCAGTTTCAAGGATTTTGCCGCACGGTTTCTGGCCCGTCTGATGGGCCACTATCTTTCCATCAGGCAGCGACAGGCCACGATCATCGTGGCAACATCAGGCGACACGGGGACAGCAATACAGACGGCCTTTTACGGGGTCCCCAATACGCATGTACTCGTCCTCTATCCTGCTGACAGGGTTTCCGAAGTCCAGGAAAAACAGATGCTCTCCATAAAAGGAAATGTCCGTGCCGTCCCGGTCAACGGCAATTTCGATGATTGCCAGCGTCTGGCCAAGGACCTCCTTAATGATAATACTGTCCGGGAACGGTTCCACCTCACATCAGCCAACTCCATCTCCCTCTGGAGGCTCCTGCCCCAGACCGTGTACTACTTCTCGGTATGGGCAGGGCTCCATGAACGGTTTCCGGAACGGAATATTTCCTTTTCCGTGCCGTCGGGTAACCTCGGCAATCTCACGGCCGGTTTGATAGCAAAGCGGATGGGGCTGCCGGTTAAGGTATTTATTGCCGGTACAAACGCGAACAATATCTTTGCGAATATCGTCGGAAAGGGCACGTCCTCGGGCAGTCTCAGCAACAAGAACACCCTTGCCAATTCCATGGACATTTCCGTCCCCTCCAACCTGGAGCGGATCCTTTTTCTCTACGGCGAATCTCCGAACAATATCCCCGATGTACTGTCAGGGATGAGAAGCGTTACGCCGGAGGTGATGGAGAGGCTACGGAGGGACATTTTTGTAGAGGACATAATCACCAACGAGGACATTGAGGCCCACATTGTACGATTCTGGAGGCGAAACAATATTGTTCTTGAACCCCATGGCGTTATCGGTGTGGCAGCGTCCTTCAGATACCGGCAGTATTTCAGTGAAGATGAATCAATTATTGCAGTGCTTGAGACCGCATCGCCGTCGAAGTTTCCTGACTTTCAAAAAAACTATCCCGACATTCCCATACCACAATGCCCGGCTGTAAAAAAACTGGCTGCAGTAAAGCTTGAAACTATTCGTCCCCCGAAGGTGCCTGCCGAGCCCGGCGCAATTATCGGGGCCCTGGAAATCCTGACAGAACAGTTCGAAAGACCCTAAGTACGAAAGTGGAGAGCGGGAAAGGGACGGGCAGGAAATTACAGCCCATCATCAAGGGGCACTGAGTCGCAGCAGGAACTGTAGTCCTCCAGGTCCTGAATCTTTATTTTTTGCTCCATAAGTAATGCCTTTACGATATCAGCGAACGTTATGAGCCCAATCAGCCTGTTTTTTTCAAAGACAGGCATGTGGCGGATGTGGGCGGTTGTCATTACCCCCATGCACTCCTCAACGGATTTATCGGGAGTAATACAGTATATCTCCCTCGTCATTAATTCCTCGACGAGCACCTTTTTGGAAGAAATTTCTTTTAAAATAATGTTCCGGGCGAAATCACGCTCTGAAAATATACCGGCCACATGCTCCCCATCGATCACCAGTAGTGCCCCTATATTCTTCTCGGTCATCAGTTCCATCGCCTTATAGGCAGTATCTTTCGGGCCTATTGACCAGATAGCAGAACTTTTTGACTGTAAGACATCTCTGATTGTCAACATTACATTATATCCTCGATATTTCTGCTTCCTCTGTAACAAAACCGCTTTATTGTGACGTGTCAGAACAGGGAAGTACCATAACAAGACTGATTTTAAAGAGTATTATACAAATTTAAAGGGATTAATAATCATTAAAAATAATTAAATGATCATTAAAATTATTAAGAGTGTATGTTATATGGTGCGCAATTATACACTGTTCAGCACCGGGGCAAAGTGAAAATCTCGTCAGAAAGCGGTATATTACAAATGGATTCTTCCATTTCCATCAGATCGTTATCTGATATCGCAAGTATGTCAAAACAGGCGTGGTCCAGCGGGAAGCCGGGATCTTTTTTTACAGGACTATACATATTTTTTGCCGCAATATAATCTGCAATATGGACAATCGCCACCCGCTGCTCATCCCTTCGTATCAGGGAAGGCGTATGATGATAGAGATTTGTATCGGTAATCGAGGCCGGTAACTTCCATTTGTTTGCGAGCCAGAACCCTATATCTCCGTGGGTATAGCTGAGCGTGTTTTTTTCAGCACGCAGAAGGTCACCTCCCTGCTCAAAGGACGTCACTATTTCCCGGAATATATCAGGGAAATAGCTGTGCAGTACCATAAACCCTAAATCATGGAGCAGGCCGTCTATCAAAATGTCCTCTGCAAGAGCCATGTTCAGATTTTTTGCTATGTACTGCGCAGTCAGGGCCACTGCGACGGAATGATTAAAGATCATCATGTAGCCCGATGTTTTTTTGCCGTCATCGAGGAAACTGAATATGGATATGCCAATGGCAATGCTTTTCACGTTGTTCATCCCTATCCTCATGATGGCATCGTTCAGTTTGGTGGTCCGCACGGGATATCCGAAAAAAGCGGAATTGGCAACACTTAAAATTTTTCCGGATATGGCAGGGTCACTTTCCACAATATTCAAAAGGCGGTCAATGGCAAGCATGGGATCACTGGTAAGGCTCAGTATTTCCTGGGCTGTTGAAGGTAGTGTGGGCAGCTCTTTAATTTTCTGTACGCAGGATTGTAATATGTCACCCATGATAATTCTATATCGGATTAAATGACCTTAGTCTTTAGGAGTAGTCTCTCATTTCAGGCTATCATGAAATATACGCCGCGAACCACTATTTCATCCTTTTTTTCAATATATGCACGGAAAAATGGGCAGAGGGAACACCAGGGCAGAATGGCGACGAAAAGACCATGGCATATTAATAAAAACCCCTAGAGTATTTACGTGCCCTCGCTCCATTTATAGTTAAGGATTTTGTATAGTGACTTCTGAAATGACATTCAGTGGAATTAATTTCGGGAATACTTGATTTTCCCTTATGACTTAGGGTATTCTTAAGTTCGTTTAATTAAACAATCCTCGACAGAATTGAAATAGAGGATGTTGACCACTGATTTCAAAGGTTATTTCCTGCCTAAGAGCCCAACCTTTACTTCAGCCATGTCCCCTAAACATGGTCAACATCCTCTTTATTTTTTATTTCTCATTTGCCGGATCATGTATGAAAAAGGCCATCAAAGAGAAAAGAAAGCTCAGAAGACATAATCTTCCCCTTGTTGTTGAATTCAGGCCCACCTACGGGGCAAAAGAGTATACCCCAGGGCTCGTTAAGAATATTTCTTTCATGGGTATCACTGTTGAATCCTTTTTCCCCTTTATCCTCTATGAAAATCTTGATATACGGCTGCGCTTTCCTCAGCGCTGTACGGTTTTTTCCATAAACGGAGATGTAATGTGGAAGAAACAGACCGGGGAGATACATCTGGCGGGCATTCAATTCAAAAAAACAGACCACAGCGTTCAAAAAATCCTGGGCGAAGAAATAGCATCCTGTGCGCTCATCCCCTTCACCTCGTTTTTCCGGGGAGATAACAGAAAGGCAGGTTTTCGAAATCAGGGTGTCCCGGAACAGGAGTCTTGCAGGGCAGCAGGGCACGGAGGCGGCAGTCCTGCTAATCGGTTATTATCTTCCTGTCTATCCCGAATTTTTTCAGCTTGTGCCTGAAAGACCTGAAAGTGAGGTTGAGGAGTTTGGCGGCCTCAGTCTTGACACCGTTTGTCTTCTCAAGGGCCTTCAGAAGATAGGCTTTTTCCGTGTCTTCCATCAGTTTTTCGATGTCCATCCCGCCTGAAGGGACCGTTACTTTTTCTGCCTTTGTTACTGCACTTATTTCTTCAGGAAAATAGTGAACGTCTATGACGTCGCTATCGCACAGCAACACTACTCTTTCCGTGATATTTTCCAGTTCCCGTACATTCCCTTTCCACTGATAATTCTTGAGGAGTTCTGTGGCTTCCGGGGAGAAACGCTTTTTGTCACCGGAAAATTTCTTTAAAAAATGATCCATCAGGAGGGGAATATCATCCCTGCGCTCCCGCAAGGGAGGGATTTTTACGGACAGCACATTGAGCCTGAAGTACAGGTCTTCTCTGAACTTCCCCTGTTCTATCAGGGCCTGTATGTTCTTATTGGTGGCGGAGATGATCCTCACATCAACATTCAGGTCCGATACTCCTCCCACTCTCCGGAACATACCTCCTTCAATGACCCGCAGAAGCTTTGCCTGTAAATTCATCGGCATTTCACCGATTTCATCGAGGAAAAGCGTGCCCTCATTTGCGAGTTCAAACAATCCCTGTTTGTTTGACGTTGCACCGGTAAAGGCCCCCTTCATGTGGCCGAACAGCTCGCTCTCCAGAAGCCCCTCGGGGATTGCGGCACAGTTGATTGCAACAAAGTGATGGTCTTTCCTTGGACTGAGACTGTGGATGGCTTTTGCAACAAGCTCCTTGCCCGTGCCGCTTTCACCCACGACAAGTACGCTGGCATTGCTTTCAGCGGTTTTGGAGATTACTGAAAAGAGCGACTGCATTGACTGGCTCCTGCCTATAATGTTTTCCAGTGACGGCGGTTTCAACTGCTGTTTCAGGAGTGAGACGTCTTTCTGGAGCTTCTGTTTTTCAAGGGCGTTTTTAACCACCAGCCTGATATCGTCCATTTGAAACGGTTTCTGGATATAATCATATGCCCCGAGCTTCATTGCCTCAACCGCTGACTCTGTTGTGCCGAAGGCCGTGATAATGACAACCACTGTATCGGGAGTGATCTGCTTGACGTTCTTTAAGAGTTCCAGGCCGCCTACCTTGGGCATGTTCATATCAGTAATAATGAGATCATAAATGTCTTTCTTTACCGCTTCTGTTGCACTGTCCCCGTTTTCTGCGACCCAGACGCCGTATCCTTCGCTTTTAAGGAAGATTTCGAGAATCTCCCTCATGCTCTTTTCATCATCTACAACCAGGATTTTGCCTTTTGTCTTTTGTGTCATTTTTCTGAACCTGACGCCCGGCTATGCATTGTTGGCCGGTAATATCACCCTGAACGTCGTTCCCTTTGCTGTTCCCCCGGATTCAACCGTTATTTTCCCGCCGTGCTCCTCTGAAATCTTCTGGGCAATAGAGAGGCCGAGGCCCGTCCCTTTTTCCTTTGTTGTGAAAAAGGGATAAAAAATATTATCTAAATCGCCTTGACTTATTCCCTTTCCGCTGTCAGTGAAAATCACCTCGGCAGCTTCGCCGTTCTCCCGGGTGTAAATATCAATCGTCCCTCCGTCAGAGACAGCATCGATGGCATTTAACCCGAGGTTCCAGAAGATCTGCTGTATCTGCTTTGAGTCTCCTGTGATAAACAGGCTGCCCTCCAGTTTTGAGGATATTGTAACATTTTCCCCTTTTGCCTCCGAACTCTGCAACAGTGTTACGACATTGCTTAAGTACTGGTGCAGGTCAAAGGGCTGTTTGTTTAATTCCTGCGGCCTCGCATAGAGCAAAAAATCCGTTATGATGGCATTGAGCCTGTCCATCTCGGACAGCGCTATTTTCATGAGGTGGTCAGCATGCTCTTCGGAGACTTTGTTTTCACGCAGCATCTCAACGGAGCCCTTCAGGGAGGCGAGGGGATTTCTCAGCTCGTGGGCAATTGACGCGGAAAGTTCACCAATAAAGGCCCATTTCTCTTTCCTCTTTACTTCTGCTTCCATTGCTTTTAATTCGGTCAGATCCTGAAAGATTCCTATATGCCCGATCGGTTTTGCCGAGCTGTCCTTCAGCTTTGAGACCCTCATTCCGATGGGGAATGTCTTCCCGTTGCGCTGCAGCTCCCCTTCCACCCTTTCCAGAGGAGAGTGGTCCTCCCTGAGAAAGGGAAATATTTCTTCCGGTGTCCTGCCCACCACATCGGCATGACGCAAGTGTGTTATTTCCTGTGCAGCGGTGTTAAATGATATGATTTTTCTGTTCAGGTCTGTTGTAAATATACCGCTCGGCATGCTTTCGATAATATACTTGCTGAATGCCTTGAGGTCGCTTAAAACAGTGTCCCTCTCCTGGAGACTTCGCGTGGCACGGTGCAATTTATTGGAGAGGTATCCGCTGAGATGGCCGACGAGATAAAATGCGATGAAGTGGGCAAAGATGTTATAAAAAAAATCTTTCTCCTCGAACAGTCCTTCCGAAGAAATGGCGATTGTATTGTACAACTGGAGATCAAGAAGAACACCGTAGAGGATACTGCTCAGCGTGGCAGTTATGTAACATGCACGCCTGTTAAGAATAATGCCTGCAGAGAGAATGCTCAGGGGATACATGAGCGAAAACATGCTTTCAATCCCGCCTGTCATATAGATGAGCACCGTTATGGCAACAATATCAAGAATTATCTGTATGTATGCAAAAAGGGCGCAATGAGTGGGTTTTTTTATCCGGCGCAGGACAATGGCATAAACAATCGTGAGGAAATACAGGGATGCGATAAAATAGGAAAGACTTCCCTGATAGGATGATTTGTGGTACCCGATATTGAAAATATATAATGAATCAAGAAGGATGGTGACCATGACCACCCTGATATATATCAGGGCGCTTACCCTCTTGATCAGGTCGCTGTTCATGCTAATAGTGACGCGCTATGTATTCGTGGTCCCGTCCCTTCGGGATCACTTAATAATTGTTATCAGTTTAAATATGGGCAGATACATAGCAACGACGATGAAACCAACGGAGCCCCCGAGAAAGACCATAAGCATAGGCTCAATCATCGAAGTAAGGGCGCCGACGGCAATGTCAACCTCGTCATCATAAAAATCTGCTATCTTATCAAGCATGTTGTCCAGGGCGCCTGTTGATTCTCCGACTGCTATCATCTGTGTGACCATAGGCGGGAACACTTTTGCGTGCGACAGCGGTTCCGCCACTGTTTGTCCTTCCGAAACACCCTGTCTGACACCCATAACGGCCTTTTCGATCACTTTGTTGCCTGCTGTCTTTGCGGTTATAGTAAGTCCGTCAAGAATAGGGACACCGCTGCTGATAAGGGTTCCCAGTGTACGGGTAAACTTTGCGACAGCAACCTTCTTAAACAGGACGCCCACAATAGGAAGGGTCAATATGATCCTGTCCGTCACTTTTCTTCCTGGCTCGGTCCGCCTGAATTGCGTGATAGATACAATGGTGCCTATTACAGCGGCAAGAACGACGAGTCCCCCTGTGCCTCCAAGAAATTGACTCATATTTATGATAAGCTGCGTCGGGGCCGGCAGTTGTCCGCCCAGCTGTGCAAACATTTTGCTGAAGGTAGGCACAACGAAAACCATGATTACGATAATAACCAGAATAGCAACTGAAATGACCACAGCCGGGTACACCATGGCGCCCTTTACTTTTCTCTTCAGGCTCTGCGCCTTTTCTATATACGTGGCGAGTCTGATAAGTATCGTGTCAAGAATACCCCCTGTTTCTCCTGCTGCCACCATGTTTGCATATAATTCGGAAAAGATCCTTGGATATTTTTTTAATGCATCCGCGAAGGTTGACCCTCCTTCAACATCACTCTTTATGTCTCCGATAATTTTTGCAAAGGCCTTGTTTTCCGTCTGCTGCGAAAGAATCTCCATTGCCTGCACGAGGGGCAGACCGGCGCCGATCATCGTGGCGAACTGTCGCGTGAAGACGACAAGGTCTTTGTCTTTAACACTGCCGCCCAGGCTGAAGAGCGGCTTTGGCTTCGGTGATATTTTTGATGGTACGATGCGCTGTTTTCTCAGGTACCCCTGGACTTCTTCCTTTGACGCTGCTGTCAGCTCACCTTTGACAACCGCCCCTTTCGAAGATTTCCCGGACCATTTATATACTGTAGCCATATTATCTCCCCTTTCCTACCGCTGAAGAAGCCTTCTGCATCATCGCGAGCAATTCGTCCGGAATGGTGGACTTGGCGAGGGCGTCTTCATGGGATAGGTCACCTTTTTTATATAACTCAAAAAGAGACTGATTCATTGTCTGCATATTGTATTTTGACTGACCTGCCTGCATCATGGAGTAAATCTGGTGCGTCTTGTCTTCCCTGATGAGGTTTCTTATCGCAGGAGTAGGGATAAAAATTTCAACGGCCAGGACCCTTCCTTTCCCGGATTTCTTTGGAATGAGCTGCTGGGCGATTATTCCTTCAAGGACAAAGGAAAGCTGTACCCGTATTTGTTCCTGCTGGTGTGACGGAAATACATCGATGATACGGTTTATTGCCTGGACAGAGTTGTTTGTATGCAGCGTCGCGAGGGTCAGGTGCCCTGTTTCCGAGACGGTAATTGCAGCTTCAATGGTTTCAAGGTCCCTCATCTCACCAATGAGGACGATGTCAGGGTCCTGCCGTAAGACGTACTTCAGTGCGTCCTTAAAGGATGCTGTGTCGGCATTCACCTCTCTCTGGTTTACGAGACAGTTTTTATGGGGGTGGAGAAAT
>JBFKMY010000032.1:0-12432 GCA_041629615.1 Thermodesulfovibrionia bacterium
CTGCAATGCCTGCCTTTGACGAACTCGGCGACCAGGAACTGAGAGATCTCGCAGAGTATTTAGTAACACTGAAATAATGTACTTCAATATGGAGGATGATCAATGCAATACCAAAGTCAGAAAATAGCACTGAACTTCTATACGGCCGCTGTCGTGCTCTTTCTTGTTCAGGTGCTGGTCGGCGTTATTGCCGCCCTTCAGTTTATGTGGCCGGACTTCTTTATCCTGAACTTTAATACCATTAGAACACTGCACATTAATGCCCTCGTTGTCTGGCTTCTCATGGGTATGATGGGGGCCACCTATTATGTGATACCCGAAGAATCGGAGACCGAACTCTGGAGCCTTCCCCTGGCGCAATTTCAGTTCTGGGCCACTGTGCTGGCTGTCGGCCTTGTTATAGTCGGTTATATTATAATGGGCATAAATCCGCAGGCCAACATGGAGATTTACGGCACGCTTCTTCTCAATGAGGGCAGGGAGTATATAGAAGCCCCCAGATGGGCCGACATACTTATCGTGGTTTCTGTCCTCCTTTTTCTCTTCAACTGCTTCATGACAATAATGAAGACAAAGAAATTCACCGCCGTGCAGGGGGTCCTCCTCGGCGGATTGACATTCCTCGCGCTGATGTACCTGCCGGGAATGTTCTATACAAAGAGCATGGTAAAAGACCAGTTCTGGTGGTGGTGGGTCGTTCACCTCTGGGTTGAAGGCTCCTGGGAACTTATCGCTGCCGCCCTTCTGGCCTTTATGCTTCACAAACTTCTCGGCACGGATATGAAGGTGCTGGCAAAGTGGATGTATATTGAGGTCGGCCTTGTGCTGTTTACGGGCATTCTCGGGCTTGGGCATCATTACTACTGGATAGGAACACCGGAATACTGGCTCTGGGTAGGGGGCATATTCAGCTCGCTTGAACCGATTCCTCTTCTGCTCATGGTGTGGGACGCCTTCAGGACCACGCGGGAGACCCGCGGTCCGGTGACCAACCGGATAGGACTGTATCTGACGGTTTCGCATGCCATATTTAATTTTGTAGGCGCCGGTTTATGGGGAGTAGTACATACCCTGCCGCAGGTCAACAAGTGGACCCATGGTACGCAAATCACTACCGCCCACGGGCATCTTGCGTTTTACGGAGCATACGTTCTTCTTATCGTGGCAATGATTTATGTAACCGTGCCCTCCATACGGGGTGCAAAGGAGTTTAACCAGTCAAAGGGGTATCAGTCATTCTGGTGGATGACCATATCGATGGTATTTATCGTGATTACCATTACGGGTGCGGGAATGGTCCAGACCTATCTGGAAAGGCTCTTTGGGCTGGACTATGTATCCGTCAAAGCAAGCTACAACCTCTGGTTCTGGATATTCAGGGCGATCTTTGGCGTCGGTTTCCTGGTGGGCGTCGCGATTCTTGTTATCGACGTGTTTACTCTTGGAAAGAAGCCTGCAGCAACAAGTTCGTAAAAAGGCATTAGAGTCAACCTGTAACGATGTAGGGGCTTATTGCAATAAGCCCCTACAATAACCCCCTGCCGCTTCTGTCATTAATGTGGCCTATGACATGGGTCATACACAAAAAAGTTTTTTTGGTTCAATATAAAATTATGAACGGAAACGCTCTTCACATAACGCGGCGTATAACACAGGTTCTGTTTGTCCTTCTGATAGTTCTTGCCCCTGTTTTTGATATCCTGCGTTTTGATTCGGCAACAGGAAGCCTGATTGTTTTCGGTAATGAATGGAGTATAGGATTAGAGGAAGGGTTCTACGCAGGTCATTCTCTGGAAAATGCCTCTCATGTAGCGTGGCGGTTCTTTCTGAAGGCCATCCTCCCGTGGGTCCTTATTCTGTCCGTATTCCCCCTCCTCGGCACGCTCACAGGGCGGTTTTTTTGCGGGTGGTTCTGCCCTGAAGGGGCATTGTTTGAACTCTTTGACTTCCTGACAACAAAAATATTTGGCAGGATAAGTCTCTTTAGTAAAAAACCGAATGACAGCGGCATTCCCTCACAACACAGACCGCCTTATATTATACTGGCGGTCCTTTGCATGATACTTATCCCGCTTTTTGCAGGAGCAGCCCTTACGGGATATTTCGTCAATCCCCGCACCGTGTGGGGCCAGATAATGAACTGGGAATTTACCTTCGGGGTAAAGGCGGGTATTATCGGGGTTTCCCTCTACATATTTATCTCTGCAATGATCGTCCGCCACACGCTGTGCAAATATGTCTGCGGCGCCGGTCTCATGCAGATGCTCTTCGGCTGGGCTAGCCCTGTATCCCTGAGAATCAAGGCTGATCCTGAACGGCTATTGAACTGCACGGACTGCAAAGGCTGTGAGAAAGTATGCTTTATGAATGTCAAGCCGCGGCTGCCGAAAAAGGACATCAACTGCGTGAACTGCGGCGAATGCATCACTGCCTGTAAGAATGAACTGGGACAGGATAATGGCATATTCAGCTACTCCCAGTCACGGTTCTGCACCCTGCCTCCGAAAAAAGCTGTTCATAAACCAGAGGGGGCTGTCATTAACCTCGGTCACCAGCGACAGGAAATCAATAACACGGGTCATTGAACAGGAGTTTGTTTTACACAGTCACTATGATCCTGTATCCTGCAATCTTCAGCTCTTTGCCTCCTGTCATCCCTCCCTTTTATATTCTGTACGTTACAGCATAACAGGAATCTGTCACGGTGCAAGTTAATTATGAGGTTCATGTAAATACCCTTTCCTTTAATATGAACAATGACAGGAATGCCTTGAATGAAATGATAATATTTAGTATACTGAATTCTGATCCGCCGTAAAAACGAGCCCTGTAATTATATATTTTTGCCGGGATACTGTACATTGCAAGTCCTGTTATTACTATATATACACTAAGTAAAAATGTCTGAATGTATTCAGTGTTATGTGAATAAAATGAGTCGGCCGAGGAGACAGCGCCTTGAACTATAAGCATAGTTCATCTCAGGGTGCATCCTCAAAAGATAAGATAGTCTGGCTCAATATCCTCCACTTAAACCAGCCTCCATTCCAGTACGATGAAATCGTCAGGCAGGTGACAGAAGAATGTTATCTGCCTGTCTGCCGCCTGTTACGGGAAAAGCCTCATGCAAAGGCAATTGTGAGCATCAATGGGTAGTCTGATTGGTAGCCTGGATACATTTCCTGAAGGGAAAGAAGGAATCGAATATCTTAAAAACACTCGCCTATCTTCGAAGAGCAGCGTTACAGCCTTACTACGATGGAGATCGTAGGCCGGAAAATAACAAATTTTAACGATATGGCGGACCCTGATTAACAACATTTTAAATGGAGGAGATTACATGTGTACAATTTGTGGCCATTTTGTAAGGAACGGCAAAATCAAATCAAATGACATCTATGACATGCTGAGGAAAATGAAGCACCGGGGGCCTGATACTCATGGCATCTATATTGACGGATTATGTAAAAGGGCCAGCGCCCTTGATGAACTGCAGAATACGCTGGTGACAGAATCCCACGTTGCCCTGGGGCATTCACGGCTCAGGATTGTCGGGCAGGAGCAAACAACCCAGCCATTTACCTCCTGCGACGGGAAGCTTACCCTCATTCATAATGGGGAGATATATAATTACCAGAAGCTGCAATCATTTTTAATGCGCCATCATGAAATCAAAACAGGAAGCGATAGTGAAGTGATAGTTCACCTTTTGGAAGAGACATATCAGGGAGACCTGCTTGACGCGGTAAAAAAGATCATAAGTCTCCTTGACGGAATGTACGCTCTGGCGGTAACGGACGGCCGCACCATTGTTGCGGCACGTGACCCTATAGGAAAGAAACCCCTTTACTATATTACAAACGGAGACACCGCCTATTTCGCTTCTGAAAAAAAGGCCCTCTGGAACGGCAGGGAGAATCCGGAGAGAGTGAACCCCGGGGACCTTCTTTACATACATGAAAACGGACTGGAAATACACGAAGGGTTTCACCTTCAGCCGCCGCAGATTGATATTGTAGATTTCAGGGAAGCAGTGGAACTGTACAAGGAGGCGTTGATCAAGGCCGTGAAAAAACGACTGACCGGGCTCAGGGAGTCAACGCTCGGCGTTATTTTTTCAGGCGGAATTGATTCTGTTCTCGTTGCGCAGCTGCTTCAGCGTGAAGGGAAGAATATTATATGTTACTGCACGGGAACGGAAAATTCAGGCGATATTACTGCTGCCCGGTCAGTTGCAGCTGACCTGGGCCTGGTGCTGAAAACAACGATAATCACCGAATCCATGGTCAAGGATATATTGCCTGAAGTGATCCGGAATGTGGAAGAAAGCGGCCTCCTGCAGGTCGAGGTTGCCATCCCGATGTACATGGCTGCCAGGATGGCATCGGAAGACAGCATACGGGTCATGTATACCGGTCAGGCGGCGGATGAACTCTTTGCAGGATATCCATGGTACAATGATGTATTAAGGGACCATGGTTACCTGAGGCTCCATGAAAAACTGTGGGAAGACCTGAATTATCTCTATACCGACACACTGGAAAGAGAAGATAAGCTGACCATGTCCCATTCTATTGAATTGCGGGCCCCCTATCTTGACAGGGAAGTCATTCAGACGGCCATGAGGATATCTCCGAAGCTGAAGTTAGACGGAGCATGGGACAATATGAGAAAAAGAGTCCATCGTCAGGCTGCAGTGGAGCTTGGTGTTCCTCCCTATCTTGCGTTCCGGACAAAAGACCCTGCACAGTCGGGCTCGGGCATACACGGCATCATCGAGAGGATTGCTGCTGATAACATTGAGAAGATTGATTCTGTTCTGGTTGCAGAAAATATAAGGCGGGACAAGGGAAGCCTGTATCGGTACGGTGATGACGTATACGGAGAGGAACTGACACGTTCCTTTCTCCAGCAGATAGAGGAAGAAGTCAAGAGCACATACATACCGGACTACCTGGTCGCTAAAATATAGGGAAATGCCTTGAAATTACATATCTGTATTGCCCAGATCAACTACAATCCCCGCAATATAAAAGGTCATCTGAAAAAAATCAGGGATATCATCGTAAAAAACCGTGAGGCAGACCTTGTGGTCTTTCCAGAATTGCTGCTCCACGGACACCCCTCTCTTGAGATACCGGAAGGCATGCTCTACCGGAGATTAAAACACTTCTATCGGGAAATCTCCGATGACTCGGACGATCTCTATACATACGTCAAAAAAATAAATGCCCGTGTTATTATGGGAGAGCTCAAGGGCCGGCCGGGGAAGTTTTATAATGCCGCAACGTATATTGATAAAGACGGGACAGACAGCTACATCAAGACGCATGTGCACTGGACCGAGCATTTCACTCCTGGCAGCAGACTGAAGGTCTTCAGCAGCCCTTTCGGCAAGGTGGGAATAAATATCTGCTTTGATGCTGCTTTTACGGAAGTATGGAGAATACCGGCACTGAGCGGCGCAAAGATAATAGTAAATATATCAGCGGTACCCGATACTTTTCCCGTTGATTATATGTGGCTCAGAATGCGGAGCGCGGCCCTGAACAACCAGGTCTTTGTCATCTATGCAAACCGGCCGGGGCAATACTTTTCCGGCCACAGCGCCGTATTCGACCCGAGAGGGAATGTTGTTGTTCATGCGGAAAAAGGAGAAGCAGTATTGAATGCAGAAATAGACCTCCGGGAGGTTGATTCATGGAGGGAAGAAGAGAGCATCTATCCTCACAGAAAACCCCTGCTGTACAGGGGCATTACCAGAGAACTTAAAAAAACAGAACGAAAGAAAAACGGGAAACAAATAAGGGAGGTATGAAATGAATCGTCTACTTATTAATGTGCCGGTGCAGGAAAAAAGAAAGAAACAGCCGTTTATTGTTGTTGCATCCCTCTTGCTGTTTTTTATGATCACTATTCTTCCCGCTGGTTGTACAAAAGAAGATGTTTCAGATGAGACAGTCATTCATTTTGTTACCTGGAAGCCGAATATCCCCGGCGTCATGGAAGAGATTATTGGCATCTTTGAATCTGAGCACAGGGGAATAAAAATCAGGAGAGAAGTAGGGCCTCACTCATCAACCGCTTTTCATGATCTGCTTACGCAAAAACTTAAAAATAAAAGTGAAGATGTTGATGTCTTTTTAATGGACGTTATCTGGCCGCCTGAATTTGCGGCAGCGGGCTGGGCCATGCCCCTTGATGACCTGTTCCCGTCCGAGGAGCAGGAGAAATTCATGAGCGGTGCAACTCTTGCCAATACCTATAAAGATAAAATCTACGGCGTGCCCCTTTTTATAGACAGCGGGGTGTTCTATTACCGTAAGGACCTGCTCGATAAATACAAACTCCCTGTTCCCGGTACATGGCAGCAGATGGTTGATAATGCGGAGTGGATTGTTCATGAAGAGGCGAAAACCAATGGAGAGTTATTTGGTTTTTCGGGACAGTTCAAGCAGTACGAAGGACTTGTATGTAATATGCTGGAATATATATTAAGCAACGGGGGCACACTAGCGGATGCAGCAACAGGGACGTCCGGCCTCGGTGATGCCCCTGCGGTTGAAGCCGTCAGGTTCGTGAGGGAAAATATTATCGGCAAGGCTGCTCCTTTAGGAGTTTTGACCTATCAGGAGCCGGAATCACTCGACCTTTTTGTACAGGGGAAGGCCCTCTTCCACAGGAACTGGCCCTATGCCTGGCAGGTATCCAATGATCCTGAAAAATCAAAGGTCGCCGGCAGGGTTGGCATTGCAAAGCTCCCTCATTTCAGCGGGCAGGAGAGTTATTCCACGCTCGGCGGCTGGCAGGTGGGTATCAGCAATTATTCAAAGAACAAGGAGGCTGCGTGGACATTCGTGCAGTTCCTGACGAGCGACAGGGTCCAGAAGATCCTTGCCCTCAAGGCAGGACGGGCACCGACGCGAAAAGAACTCTATGAAGATGCTGAAATACTTTCATCCTATCCCCACTTCAGGGACATGCACGATGTGTTTCTCACGGCGTATCCACGTCCGGGGACGCCGCTCTATCCCGCCGTGTCCAACGTATTGCAGCGGTATTTCAGCAGGGCCATATCCTCACCGGACTTGAATCTGGAAAAGGAAGCAAAGGGGGCGGCTGAGGAAATTGAGAAGATTCTTGCCATGGAGAAAGGTGGATAACGACGAATGTCAAAATCCCAGTTTCCTATAAATCTCTAAACCAGAATGCCTGGTTATATGACATTGAGTCATTTGAAATTGATTTGACATTTGAGCTTTAGCATTTGTCATTTATCTAACATGAAATATTCCATACTCGTGCGTGAACGCCTGTTTGCCCTGTTCCTGCTGCTGCCCTGCTTTGTCATTGTCGCTGTCTTTGCCTTTTTCCCCATTGTATATTCCCTCTATCTCAGCCTTCACAGAATAATCCTCGGCCTTCCCGGGCTTGGCGAGCCCTTTGTCGGACTTGAAAACTATAGAGCGCTGTTGAGTGATGACATAGCAATGCATTCGCTCACAAATACCCTGCTGTTTGTCTTTTCCACCACTTTTTTTGAAATACTCTTCGGGCTTGTGATCGCACTGGTCATTAACCGGCACTTCAGGGGCAGGGGGGCGGTAAGGGCGGCCGTTCTTGTTCCATGGGCCATTCCCACTGTTGTGGCGTCCCAGATGTGGAGATTTATATTTAATGACAAGTACGGGCTGCTCAATTTTATCCTCTTCGGATCTGATACGGGTGCCTATTCTGCCTGGCTTGCCGACCCGGCAACGGCATTTGCCGCCATTGTGGTCGCCGATGTGTGGAAGACGTCATCATTTGCCGGTCTGCTGATACTGGCAGGGCTGCAGATCATCCCCGATGAACTGTACGAGGCAGCCAGAATAGACGGCGCCTCTGCCTGGCAGCAGTTCAGAAGGATTACACTGCCTCTGGTGAAGCCGGCAATCCTTATCGCCCTTCTGTTCAGGACAATGGATGCCTTCAGGGTCTTTGACCTCGTCTTTGTCATGACCCAGGGAGGGCCCGCAGATTCGACCAATGTGCTTCAGTTTTATGGATACAAAAAGATATTTACCGAAGGGATGATGGGATACGGGTCGACGATATCGGTGCTCGTATTTTTTATAACCTTAATCATATCAGTATTTTATATCAGGGTGATAGGGACGAGGATGTTCCAGGAGAAGACATGAAATTACAAATTACGAATTCCAAATTACAAATAAATTTCAATCATCAAACTTCAAATAGTAATTGGGAATACATGTTTTGGTCATTCTGTATTGGAGCTTATTTGTTATTTGGTGCTTGTATTTTATGATATTACTAGACAGGATATGAAAAAAACATTATTTTATGTCGTAACTATGATAATCGTGATCCTGAGCCTGCTGCCGTTCTTATGGTTTGTGGACACGTCGCTTAAAACGCCTCTGGAAATAACCTCAATACCTCCCATGCTCATTCCGGAAGGCACGCTGGCTTCCTATCAATCTGCCGTTGCAGAATATAATCTTCTCCATTATGTCAAAAACAGCATTATTGTGGCAGGTGCGACTACCACCATAACGATTCTCATTTCCATTCTTGCAGGATATACGCTTGCGCGGCTGCGGCTGAAATACAAAGGCCTGATCATGGGGAGTCTCCTGCTTGTGTCCATGTTCCCGCAAATATCCATTGCCGGCCCTGTCTGGAGGATACTGCAGGACCTGGGATGGTTAAACAGCTACCAGGGACTTGTTATTCCCTATGTGACCCTGACGCTTCCCCTCGGGGTCTGGATACTGGCGAGTTTTTTCAGGGAGCTTCCTGAAGAGCTGGAAGATGCGGCAAGGATAGACGGGTGCAGCCACGTTCAAACGCTCTTTAAGATCATTGTACCGCTGGCTGCGCCGGGCGTGTTTACCGCAGCAATTCTGGTATTTATTTATGCGTGGAATGAATTTTTCTTTGCTCTTCTGATTATGACCCGGCAAACATTTCAGACACTCCCCGTAGGAATTGCCCTGTTTCAGGGGCAGTACACCCTGCCCTGGGGAGAAATCGCAGCCGCATCAACCGTTGCCACGGTGCCGCTTGTACTGCTGGTATTTTTCTTTCAGAAAAGGATTGTCCGGGGACTTTCCTCCGGGGCGGTCAAGTAAGGGCACCTTCTGCGGGGTCTTGCTCGCGGTGGGGCTTTATAACCTTAATGAACGCTTCTCCGTAACGACCCAGCTTGACATCGCCCACCCCGCTGATTCCTGCCATGTCGCTCAGGGTGGCAGGATAGGACCTGCACATATCGTGAAGTGTCCTGTCTGAAAATATGATATAAGGAGGAACGCCCTGCGTATCGGCAAGGCGTTTCCGCAGAGTACGGAGTTTTTCAAAAAGGACCTTATCATAAGGAGCAAATTCGCTTTTACTTTTTGTAAGCAGTTTCTTTCTGGGCTCCTCCCGTTTCAGGGCACTGATGGTCCCTTTGCCGAAGAGTATCCTTTTCCCTCTGTCCGAGAGCTTCAATACAGGGTATCTGTCGCCGTCCTGATAAATCGCTTCCTGCGCTAGAAGTTCATCAACAATAAAGCGCCAGTAGTTCCTGTCCCTGTCTCTTCCCGCACCGTAGGTCCTGATTTTTTCATGCTCCAGTTCGCGGATCTTCTTTGTATTGGCGCCTGAGACAATATCAATAATATGCGTTATTCCGAAACGCTGTCCTGTCCTTGATACTGCTGACATGAGGACCTGCGCATCGATCGTAACGTCAACTTTTTCTACCGTCCCGGTGCATATATCGCAGGTGCCGCAATTGTCGACATTATATTCCTCACCGAAATACTCAAGAAGCTGCCTGCGTCTGCATACATTGTGAGATGCGTACCTGACCATCTGATAAAGCTTTTCCTGTGCAATGGAGCGTTCCCTTTCCTCCGGTGTCTGGTCGATGAAATACTTTATCTTGGGAATGTCTCCCCTGCTGAAAAAGAGAATACAATCGGCCGGCTCTCCGTCACGGCCAGCGCGTCCTGTTTCCTGATAATATCCTTCGATGTTTTTGGGCATATCGGCATGGATAACGAAACGCACATTTGATTTGTCTATGCCCATGCCGAAGGCGACTGTTGCGACAATTATCGTTACTTCATCCCTGTTGAATGATTCCTGGTTTGCTATCCGTTCCTCCTGTGACAGCCCCGCGTGATAGGGAAGGGCCCTGATGCCGTTCGCTGTCAGCATGTGTGCAAGATCAGTTACGGAATCACGGGTGGCACGGTAAATTATCCCCGGCTCGTCTCCATGTTTACTGATAAAATCCAGAAGCTGCTTCTCAAGGCCCCTCTTGCTTTCAACACGGTAAAACAGGTTCCCGCGATTAAATGAAGCACGAACGGTGAACGGAGATCTCAGGCCTGCTTTTTTAATGATATCATCCTGCACTCTCTGTGTTGCGGTTGCAGTAAATGCCGCAACAGGAATATCGGGGAAGGACTCTGTGATATGTGAGAGGCCCAGATAGTCCGGACGGAAGTCATGTCCCCACTCTGAAATACAGTGGGCCTCATCTATGGCAAAGAGAGAGATGGGGACGCTCTTCAGTATTTCAAGAAAATTGGGCATGGCAAAGCGTTCGGGAGCTATATAAAGCAGGTCAAGTGAATTCTTTTTCAGGCTCCGGAATACAGAAGAGGCTTCGTCAGGAGTAAGAGAACTGTTTATGAAGGCCGCGGAAATTCCGTTTACCAGTGCAGCATCCACCTGGTCTTTCATCAGAGAAATCAGGGGACTGATTACCACGGTCGTTCCCATCATTATTCTGGCGGGCAGCTGGTAGCAGAGTGATTTCCCTCCGCCTGTGGGCATGACGGCAAAGACGTCCTTCTTATCAAGGATCTTCCGGATGATTTCTTCCTGATTCGGACGAAAGGACCGGAAGCCGAAAACCGTTTTCAGAGTATCCAGCACCGTAAACTGCTCTTGTACGCACTTCTTTCCCATTGTTCCCCTCCATGTCCCCGACAGTCTTGATGTGTCTGATATTTTAGACGAAAGATATCCGTTTTTTCAATCTCCGGATTTATGGAGTATCACGGTCTTTGCGCTTCCCCTCTCTGCCGCCAAACTCTTCTCTCATGGATGTTGTATCCCATCCCGCATCGAGGTGTTCTTCAAGCTCCCGGAGTTCGGACAGGAGCAGCTGCTCAAGGTCCTCAATATGCTGACGCGCGTGACTGATGTATGTTTTTTGATCATGACGAAGATGCCGGAGCGAAGCCAGTGAATCTTCGTCATGATGTCTGAAGGTCTGCGCTGCCCGATGGGCCTGATATGAGCGGAAGCCAAGGGTCCGTAATGCATCAATTCCCGCCCTGAGGGAGGTATCAAGTGTTTCCCTGTATGCATGATCAGCGCCGGAATCCAGGAGCTCATAGGCCTGTGTCCTCCCCCCTGCACGGGCAAAGATAGTTAAATGGGGAAAATGCTTCCTGACGGTATGCACTATCTCCAGGATTTTTTCATGCCGGCCTATTGCAAGGACGAGCAGGTCGGCCTTCTCCGCCCCTGCAGCATGAAGAAGGTCACGGCGGGATGCATCGCCATAGAATACCTTCAGCCCGAGCTTTCTCAGGAGCTCCACTTTATCGGAGTCAAGATCGAGCACAGTAATCCCCACTCCATTTGCCCTCAGAAGGCGGCCGATAATGCTGCCGAAACTGCCGAATCCTGCAATGATGACCCGGTTTTCTTCATCAATGGTATCGGCGTCCCCGTCGGCCCGCTCTTTTGTCCCGAAGCGGGGCTGTACGATCTTCTCATTAATCACTAAAAGAAGCGGCGTCAGTGCCATCGACAGCGCAACGGCAGCGATGAGAGGGTTTGCCAGACTGCTGCTGATCACATGATGCTGGACTGCAAAGGAAAAAAGCACAAAGGCAAACTCCCCTCCCTGGGCCAGTGCGAAAGCAAAAAGCATGTTCTGGTCAATCCCCATCTTAAAGACCCGTCCCAATATAAGGAGGATGATGAACTTGATAAGGATCAGCCCGCCTACAAGCATTCCGATAAGGCCGGGACTGGATGAAATAAGTCTGAAATCGATGGACGCCCCTACAGCAATGAAAAAAAGTCCCAGCAGAAGACCCTTAAAGGGCTCAATATCCCCCTCCAGTTCATGGCGGTACTCACTGTTTGCAAGCACGACCCCGGCAAGGAACGTGCCAAGTGCGGGACTCAATCCGATCTTTGACATGAGGAGGGCAATGCCTATGACAAGCAGCAGGGCGGCCGCGGTGAAGAGTTCCCTCAGGCCGGTCCGTGCCACGGTGCGGAACACCGGTCTGACAAGGAAGAGTCCGGCAATAATGATAGCGACTATTACAGAGGCAACTGCCAGGGCCTGTCCCCATCCGGGAAGGCCTTCTACCCATGTAGTACTGCTATGGGATACATCAACGCTGC
>JBFKMY010000033.1:0-12302 GCA_041629615.1 Thermodesulfovibrionia bacterium
CATTCTCCATCCCCATAGAGACGCTGAATGCCGCTACGCTGAAAAACATGAAAAAGGGCGGGAATATTCTGCTCAATATCAAAGCCTTGAAGTTGTGTCAGGATATCGGTATATCCATGGGCGGAAGTTTTTATTTCATATACTATCCTCTTGAAAATTATGAGACCGTGCACGAAGAGAATTTCTTTCTCAGGAACTCACTCCACCTTTTGACTCCCCCGAAGACGGAATATGCGCTCAGCATATATCTGGGAAGCACCCGCGATTACATAGGAAGGAACCAGGAAACATTCGGTATCACATTGAACAAATCAAATGAGTTCTGGATGAAGCAAGTGCTGAATCTCGATCTGCCGGAAACAAACACCTGCTCCTATGATGTTGTTGCAAAGGACAGAAAGACAAAAGCTATTAATAGCTACGTAAAGCTTTGCCGTGCGTATGGCAGACTTCTTTATGGCGAAAGGAGCACAGGGGCTACCCTGTCCACTTTAGCTTCCTGCCTTAATTTCCTTGTTCATCAGGTTGCCGCATCCAATCTCTCCTACATAAAACGAATGAGGACCCTGCTTGCGATGACAAAGTGGACCAAAGGTTATCTGGACAATAATCAGCCCGATGCTGCGGTACCCGTGTTCCATCTGAAAGGCAATAAACTTGTCAAAAAATACCCGAAACCTTTTTTTGAAGAATGGACGTTAGACCTTTCACCGGTGGAAATTGATGTTCTTCGCTATCTTTACCATCCTCGCAGCCGGGCACAAATTGATCAACGCTTTAAAAGTACGATCACCGGGGACTCACTTAGCCGGATACTCAACAGGCACCGCAGCCTGAAATCAATACTTGAACACGGGAACCAGTATTTATCAGCATTTAATGATCCTGAGTATTTTATGATGGACGCTAAAACCAATTAGCATTATGTGGAGCCGCGCAGGCTGTTGAAAAAGTCCATTTATTATATTAATCATCTTTTTCCGTCATTCCCGTGAAAACGGGAACCCGCATGGATACCGGTACTCTCCCTCTGAAACGCCGGAAAAGGTCGATATTCACTGTCCTTTTTTCAATCCTGGTCCTTTCATCACTTTTTATTTTTTTTAATGATGCTCTTCCCATTCTTGCCGGGGCCCGTTTACAATCAGCCGGCAGCCCTCCCGGCAATGCTGCTGTCATGGACCTGGAAAAGCTCTCTCCCGGGGACCTTCCTCCTTTCCTCAGGGACATGCAGATAAAGGGTCTTGTGACCCTCAGGACGTCACTTTCACGGGGTATGGCTGAGCAGGCCGGTACCGTTTTCATAAAGTCGGAGATTGTTGTTCAGGGGCTTTTTATTGCCGCAAAAAAGTGGAAGATAGCCCCTGGCAGGAGGGACATCCGGATAACGCTGAACGCGGGGTACGACCTGCGCAGGGACCTTCTGGATATTGAACTCCTCGAGGCCCGTTTCCCGGCAGCAGAACCCTGGACAGTCCGGGGTCAGGTTAAGGCCCTCCTTTCACGCGACCCTGTGCTCGACCTGAAGACGGAAGGGATTTTTCCTGTTCATGAGATTAAGGATATCCTGTCAGGTGAGGCAATGAACGTTCTTGATGGAATCGATATCACGGGACTGCTCAGCATGTCTCTTGCAGTAAAAGGACATCTGAAATCTCCCTCTCTCAAAGGGGTTGTATCAGTCAAAGGCACAGAGGTGAAGCACGGGAATGCAGTGATCAGGGCATATAATCTAACGATACCCGTGAAGTATGAAAAGCATGTACTCATGGCAGGGGACATACTCGTTAATGCCGGGGAATGTGCCTACAACACATCTGAATCGCAGGAGAAGACAGGGTACAGACTGGATAATGTGAAAATGCACATTCCCTCTCTCGAATACAGGGGGTCAGGCGTTCGTTCAGGTATGCTTCAGATCTCCGCTGACAGTGCAGCGCTCATCAGCGGCAGCAGTGTCCGTTCAATAGAGGGCGTCTTGCTTAAGGGAATCCTCCTTGCTGATCTGAAGGGCCAATGGATAAAGTTCAGGGACCTCGTGCTGGATGCGGATGTCGTAAAAAATGCCGGCGGTTATGTATTCGTGACCCTCAGGAAACCTTTTGCCATAGAGGCTGAGGTGCACAGCGAGGGCCTTCCTGTGGAGGAACTGGCCAGGAGGTTTTTCCCTCCTGCACAGGAGGGAAGCAGGTTTGACACCCACGGGACCGGGGGCGTCCGGGCCACCCTGAACATAGTCCTTCCGGACAATGAAGCCCCCCGTGTGACAGGGGAAGCTGATATCACACTCCGTGACAGCGGCTTTTCGTCTCATGATGAGACCATAATAGCAGAAGGCATATCAATGAACATTTCCACGGCCTTTGAATTTCTGCTGCCTCTTCATGAAATAAATTTCACGATGCGGTCTGACGCAAGCGGGTTTGAACTCCTTGCAGGCAAGTTCTACGGCAATTTTGCGAACAGGGTGCTGGACCTGGCCGCTGAAGGGAATTATAAAAAAGAAGGAGCGATTATGACCCTTTCCCGTGCTGTACTGGACCTCTCCGATACAGGGCGTATTGTCATTTCAGGAGATGCGGGAAACCTCACGGGAGATCCCTTCTTTGATGGAGAAATTGTCCTTGAAAAGCTTTTGAACAGAGAAGCGTACAACTTTTTCGTCCGGGAGACATATAAGGAGCAGTACCCGTTCCTGTCGGAAATGGAAGTTGACGGAGTAACCGCGATAAAACTGTCTGTTAAAGGGACCAGGGACGCGTATACTGCCCGCGGGGACATTACGGTCTCTGATATGAACATTACGGGCAGGACCCCTGACAGGTCTGTACAGGGCATAGACCTGTCCCTCCCTGTTAATATTTCATATCCGGAGGCAGTTCATTCAGAGGAGACGAGAAGATTCGGTGTGCTGAGGGTCCGGAATTTGTCGTGGGCATCGCTCGGGATAATGGGCATTGAGGCATATCCTTCTGTATGGGAGAACACGTTCCTCTTCAGGGAAGACGTCCTTATGCATCTTTTTGGCGGGAGCGTGGCCTTCAGGGACATGTCCTATAAAAATATGCTGCGTCCCGAAAGGGAATTGAGGCTTGCTGTTGATGTGGACCGGATTGCCCTTTCCGAAGTATCGCGTGCCCTCGATATTCCCGAATTCAGGGGGACCCTCTCAGGGAGTATTCCCAGCGTCCTCTTTGCCGGGAACAGGCTCCTTGCTGATGGGGAAATCAACCTGAAGGTCTTTGACGGCAGTGTTCGCATAAGCGGCCTCTCAGCCAACAGGGTCTTCAGTCCTGTCCCTTCACTGAAGTGTTCCATTGATATTGAAGACCTTGACCTTGGTCAGCTTACAGGCGCCTTTGATTTCGGACATATCTCGGGCATCATACGGGGCAATGTGTCTGATCTCGTTATTGTGAAGGGCCAGGCGCAGGCCTTCAATGCGTCCCTCGAAAGTGTAAGGAAAGGGGGAGTACGTCAAAAGATCAGTGTACAGGCCCTGAAAAAGATATCAATACTTGGCTCAGGCACATCAACGTCGGTCCTTGACAGGGGCATATACCGGTTCTTCAAAGAATACCGGTACAAAAAGCTCGGCTTCAGGGGTTTTCTCAGGAACGACAACCTTCTCCTTCTGGGCATAGACAGCACTGACGGCAAAAGCTATCTTGTAAACGGCGGCCTTATCCCTCCGAGAGTGGACGTCATCAACTACAATCAGAACATATCTTTTCAGGAGATGGTCAGAAGGCTGAAAAGGATAACGCAGATCAGTCAGGAAAAGGAGGATGGCGGATGACATTAAAATGGTTTATAATTATCTCAGCTGAACAGGCATACTGTGCATGAAATTCGTATAACGGGGCCGTTGCTCAGGAAATTATGTAACACGTCAAATTCATGATCGAGTTTTTTCGAACAAAAAACAGGAGGAGTGGCTATGAAAAGGAAACATCCCGGGAAATCATTGCTGATGACACTGGTCTTCTTTCTAACGTCCTGTGTGACGATAAACATATACTTTCCGGCAGCTGCGATGGAGAAGGCTGCGGACAGGATAGTCGACGAGGTATGGGGTGATGAGAGTACAACGCCCGAAAAAGAAAAGGATCAGAAGAAGGTCGGGCCGCAGAGCCGCAGAGAAGATTCACTCTGGTTTTTGATAAGAACGCTGGGTCCGGGTGAGGCATTTGCACAGGAAGCAGACATTAATGTGACAACGCCCGCGATCAGGGCATTGACAGATTCCATCCAGGCGCGTGCGGATTCCATCAAGCCTTTAATGGACAGCGGGAATGTGGGCATAGCGAACGACGGTCTTCTGGCTATACGGTCCACAGAGGGATTAAACTTAAAGGACAAGGCCCGACTCACCCGCCTGATCGAAGCAGAGAACAATGACCGGAAGGCCCTGTACGTGGAAATTACCCGGGCAAACAATTTTTCGCCGGACAAAGTCAGTGATGTTCAGAAAATATTTGCCGGCAGCTGGACCAAAAATGCCCGTGACGGCTGGTGGGTACAGGATGCTGACGGTACATGGCAACGGAAATAGTGGGCAGAACGAATAATACTCACCAGAAAACAGAAAGGTGCAAACGTGATATACTTCAGATATCCGGACAAAGGGAATCAAACCAATTCATGAAAGAAAGGAGATCAAAATGAGTGTATACAAAGTCATTGAGCTCGTGGGAACGAGCACTGAGTCCTGGGAAAAGGCAGCGGAAGCGGCTGTTGAAGTGGCCTCCAAAAGCCTTCGGGACCTGCGGATTGTAGAGGTAGTGAAGCTCGACATGCAGCTTGAAAACGGAAAGGTCAAGGCCTACCGGGCACGACTGAACGTTTCCTTCAAATACCATACTTCAGATAAATGATGTAAAAGTCAGAATAGCGGGTAAGTGGTTAAGTGAAAATGATTTTATAACTGAAATACTTGTATTCCGTGTGTTTCGGATAATGTTTTTTTTTACTTCCCCGCTTACCCACTTTCTGACTTTTCAAGATACCTCACCTCCGCCCTTCCCTTTTCTTCATCAACAAAATAAAAAAGTATCCCTCCCGCAATAAAAAACAGCGATATGGAAGAAATACTAGCTCGGGACGCAATATCACTGCTGAACCCCAGCGACCGCATAAGCAGACCCGTCCCGCCCATAACAACGGGACCGAGAACAGTGGCAAACTTCCCGATCATGTTATAAAAACCGAAATACTCCGCTGATTTATTGGCAGGGATTATCCTTGCGTAGAAAGACCGGCTCAGCGCCTGGATGCCGCCCTGTACAAGGCCCACGATAACGGCAAGAATATAAAATTCCATCCTGTCCTTCATGAAAGCACCCCAGATTGAGACAAACAGATACACGCCAATCGCTATATAAATGCCCCGCTTTGCCCCGATTTTCTCCCCCAGATAGCCAAATGCAATGGCTGCCGGGAACCCGACAAATTGAGTAATGAGCAGCGCAACGATGAGGTCCTCTGGTGCAAACCCGATTGACATCCCGTAATCAACGGCCATGACGATAATGGTATCCACCCCGTCAATGTAAAGCCAGTATACGGCAAGAAAAAGGAATACTGTCTTTAAATGCTGGATTTCGCGGAAGGTATTGACAAACTGGGCAAGTCCCGCCTTTACGGCACTGACTCCTGATTCAGACCTGTGATGTTCAGGCTCTTTGACAAACAGGAAAACAGGGATAGAAAAAACCGCCCACCACGCCCCTACGGTAAGAAATGAAAATTGTACCGCCTCTCCGGTATCGGCAAATCCAAAGGTGTCCGGGCTGAGCGTCATCCATACGTTCATCCCGAAGAGGATCCCTCCGCCGAGATATCCTGTTGAAAAACCCAGTGCCGAGACAAAGTCAAGTCTTTTCTCAGATGCAACGCCAACAATTAATGAGTCATAAAAAATGTTGCCCCCTAAAAACCCTATAGTGGCAATAACATAAAAAAAGACAGCCGACTCCCAGTCGCCCTTTGAAACCATATATAACGAGGAGGTCATTACTACGCCCATAAAGGAAAAGAACATGAGAAATTTCTTTTTCGACGATCCCCTGTCCGCGATTGCCCCCAGGAGGGGCGCCAGAAGGGCAATGATAATTCCTGCAACGGAATTGGCAAGGCCCAGTCGCGCAGTGCTTACGTTAATGTCAGCACCGGCGCTCCAGAACTTTTTAAAGAATATGGGGAAAAAACCTGCCATGACGGTCGTTGCAAAGGCTGAATTTGCCCAGTCATACATTGCCCATCCGAATATTGCTTTTTTGCTGTCCTGCTGCATTGTACGGTCACGCATTCAATTAACCCTGCCCCTCTCTGTTTCCCCCCTGTCAAAGCAGTCCTTCGCAGGCCCCTCACAGAGGAGACGGGAAAAAAACAATAACGGGATGAACAGATTTTCAGGTTTCAGATATTGTAGTAAATTCCGGGAAGAATTGCCCGCGAATAGTGAGGACGCTCTGAGGTTTTTTTGACAAAAGGAAGGTCAGGAGTTTCCGGTTCTATAAACTATTTACAATTATAGTTGTCTTTCTTTCAATGCCCTTCAGAAATATATAAGAGGATGAACGACCCGCTCATAGGCCTTTGCTGTTTTTATGGCCCTTTCCCTGCTTATCTTTAAGCGGCGCATAAAGCTGTAAAAATGGAGACTGTTCATATAATGCTGCACTCTGAACCTGATGGGCTGTTTCTGGGTCAGACTTATCATTTTCTGCCATCTCCTCCCTTTTCCGCTTTATACAAATAGTTAGCTTATGAGGACCCTTCTTCAACAATATGCATATTTTCTCTTTGCTCTCTTATCAGATGTACAGCACAGTCGCCAATATAGCTCTGCAGTGTTCTGAGATGCGAGAAACGTGTCTCTTCCCCGGGCTTTGTCATGGGATGAATTTGCAGCATCGCCTGTTCCTCTGCTTTTGCGTATTCACGCTGCACCCGTGATATTATTCCCCGCTCTCTCAGCAGTTTCTTTAACTCCTCTATTAACCTTCTATTTGGCATACTCTGTACATCCTCCTTATGCTATTAAATATGCAAAAATCTTGCCATTTATAACGTGCTATATTTAAAGGAAAGCCCCCTGCTGCTCATCCAATTATTGGACAAAATGACATAGGCCCATTGTCATTTTGTCCATACACTCTTTATGGGTTGAATGAGACATCCAATGAACTGTTATGGCCCTTGAAGGCAATCGGCTGTAAGGACTCCCGAAGCGCCTGGCTTGCGGGAATGACAATCCAAACAACGCGACAAATCAAAGATGACGCGAGACCAGTCTCTGTCATTAATAAGCATTGATGAAAAAGGGATCAAATGTCAGGAAGTATTACTTTGAGGATAATCCGCTACAGCAGATCCTGTGGCAAGGCCCGTCTCCGCATTATAGCGGAGACGGGCCTCTGTGCAGCTTAATCAACTCTTACAGTAATTTTCTTTTTCTTTTCAGATTCGGCTTCAACTTTCGGAAGCGTTATGGTAAGAACACCCTTCTTAAAACCGGCATTCACCCCGTCAGTTTTAATGTTCGATGTAAGAGGAATCGACCTCTTGAAAGTCCCATAGGAGCGCTCCCTTACGAAGTAGTCTTTCCCGCTCTTTTCCCTTTCCTCTTTCTTCTCACCGCTGATGGTTAATCGATCAGCTGAAAGTGAGACATCCACGTCCTTCTCATCCAGGCCGGGAAGTTCTGCTGTCACCTTTATTTCCTTATCGTTTTCCGCTACTTCAACTCTGGGACTGAATGAACCGAATGTTTTACCAAAGGGGTCCATATCGAAGCCGCTGAAGAAGTGGTCAAACATCCCGTGAACGTCCTCATTGAAAAAGCTGGAGGGATGTTCGTCACGTCTTACAGGAACTCTCTTTTTTCCCAGTGATGGTACAAGGTCTCTGAGCGTCATAGATCACACCCCCTTTCTCTGCTTAATTTTTTTGATCTTTCCTCAGTGTCAGGCGTTTCCTGTTACCGGGATTTTTTTCGTCTTTGCTGTTTCAGCCTTGGGCAATGTTAATCTCAATACCCCGTCTTTGACCGTAGCCTGAATATGCTCTCTGTCAATTTCATTGGAAAGAGTAAATGTCCTCTGGTAATCGCCGACCCCGTATTCTGAAATTGCCAGTCTGTGCTTCTCCGGTATGTCCGGCTCGACCGTGCCGCGTATTGTCAACAGGTCCTTTTCCAGGGTAATATCGATGCTCTTTTCATCTACCCCCGGCATTTCTGCCAGAAGAACAATGTCATTCTTCTTCTCTATGATGTCAACAGCCGGTGTGTATACCCGTGTCTGTCTTGTACGCTCAACACCCTTTTCCAGTTCTGCCTCTTTCTTTTGTACTTCCGTCCTTGTGTCCGTCATAGTGTTCACCTCCTACTCTGATTTGATGCTGATTTTTCTCGGTTTATCATTTTCCCGCTGCGGAAGTGATATCTGGAGAATGCCCCTTTTATAGGATGCACTCACTCTGTCCGCGTCAATATTAAAGGGGAGCTGAATTGTTTTGCTGAATGTGCCGTTCCAGACTTCGTGCCTGTGATATGATTCATCCTCCCTTTTATCATCAGCCGGTTTCGTTCCGCGGAATGTGAGTGTGTTGTCCGATACCGAGATGTCCAGAGTCTTGCTGTCTATCCCCGGGATCTCTGCCGTAACAACAGCATCATCTCCATTTACCCATACATTCACTGCAGGATACTCACTGTTTGAATTTGATGCCGCCCTTCTCAGTAAACTGTTCATGCGGTCAAATTCGTGCCATGGATTTGTATACCTTTCAAATAGTGTCGTCATAGTGTTTTCCTCCTTTCTTTATACAATTACTTATTAAACTGCAAAGAGCGTGCCAGAACATATATTCTTTTAAATTCAACAGGTTAGAAAAATACAGCCGGGAGGAAGCTTGTCTGTTAGGTCAATCTGTCCCATAGAGTATAAGGCCAATTTGACCCGTTGGGTTAATGTGTCCTATTATGAGTTATCTGTTGAGTTTGCGCCGCAGATTTCTCAGGCTGACGCCAAGGAGGGACGCAGCTTTGGTCTTATTTCCATTGGTCTGCTGAAGGGCCTCCTGAATGATCATTTCTTCAGCATCACCGAGTTTTGTGCCGGCAGGGATAAATATTCCGTTCTTTCCGGATGCCCCGTCTGTTTTCGGGCTCAGCATATCCGAATCGTCAATGTAGGGCAATATATGAAAGGGGAATATACGACCTGTATTCCGCGGGAGCAGCGTTGCAACCCGTGTCATGAGGTTTCTGAGCTCACGGACATTCCCTTTCCACGGGCATCGCTCAAGAAGATAAATTGTTTCCTGCGAAAGGTTAGGGTACGGGCTTGCCCACCCCATTTCGGCAAAGGCCCTTTCAAGAAAATGGACAGCCAGCAGGGGGATGTCCTCCACGCGTTCCCTGAGCGGCGGAAGAGTAAGACGAAGCACATTCAGGCGGTAGTAGAGATCATCACGGAACAACCCGTCATCAACTGCCTTTTGCAGGTCTATGTTCGATGCGGTAATGACACGCACATCTATGGGAACAGAGGTTTCCCCTCCCACACGGTACATATTCCCGTCCTCCAGCACTCTCAGAAGACGGACCTGAAGATTAAGGGGCATGTCCCCTATTTCATCAAGGAACAATGTTCCCTTGTCCGCCATTTCGAATTTTCCCTTCCGGGTCCTTATTGCACCGGTAAATGCGCCTTTTTCATGCCCGAACAGCTCCCCCTCGATGAGGGTTTCAGGGACAGCCCCGCAATTAAGAGGGACAAAGGGGCCTGATGAGCGGCGGCTTAACACATGAATGGCACGGGCGATCAATTCCTTTCCTGTCCCGGTTTCTCCGGTAATAAGGACCGTCTGCTCCGATGCAGCTATCTGGGGCAGATGAGAGAGGGTGCGCCGCATTGCAGGCGAACGGAAAATAAAGTAGGGTTTTACCTTGGCAACCAGGGGGTCGATAACAGTCAATGATGTGCCCGTTGCTTCAGGCCTGCCGGTACTTGTTTCAACCATGCGTGCAAAGCGGATTATGTCCAGAGGTTTTTTGATATAATCATCGACAATGAGCCTGACAGATTCCTGTGAGGATTCAACGGAGTCATATTCCTGATCAGCGAGGACATAGAACAACGCCTCCGGATGGCGTGCCTTGTATTCCCTGATCATCTCTATGCATTGTTCATCAACGAGGTCAAGGGCCGCAATGATTACTTCTATATGCGTTTGATGGAGGATATTCACTGCCTGCCCGAAATTCTCGGCACTGTACACATCAGCGCCGATCCCCGTTAAATCATCCCTGATCTTCGCCAAAGACCGGGCATCGTCTTCGAAAAGGAGAATATCAAGTCCTTTTAAGTCCGGTTTATGGTCCATAATTCCATATGTATACGAAATTTGATCTTACGAGCACCTTCTGCACAGGATTATTAAAACAAAACATTAAATAATCATTCAAATCAGAGCTGCTGCGGAAGGCCCGGTTCTCTTAGTGTCTGCTGTCCGACAACCGCGCCTCCCCAAAGTCCTGCATTCTGCTCCTGTATTAGAAACACGGGGATATGTTCAAGTATATCAGCCATGGTATCCGAACGGACAAACTCCTCTGCAAAGAGTTTATGTTTCACCAGTTCCGGACTCCGTGCGGCCACTCCGCCGCTGATATACATGCCCCCGCGTGCGAGCGTTTCGAGGGAAAAATTCCGGCATACCCGCCCGTAAAATCGTGCTGCCCACTCCAGCGTCTCAGAGCCGGGGACTAATCTGCTCATCACGTCCTCCGGGTCCAGTTTTTCTCCTGTCAGATACTGGTGCACATAACTGATCCCCCTGCCGGATACAAGTCTGTTCCCGGTAATATAGGTATCACCCGTCTCATTCATAAGAAACTGCCGGAATTCCCATTCTCTCTGCGACTCAAAGGCAAAGCTTGCATGTCCACCCTCAGAGGGAATTGCCAGAAAGCCTCCTGTGCCGTCAGGGATGATCAGTGCCTTTCCAAGGGCAGTCCCTGCACCAATGACTGCTGCAGCAGCGTCCACAACGACCTCCCCGGCTTTGACCTGTTCGGCCTTTTCTCCAATGACGGAACGGCAGGCATATGCCTGCGCAACGAAATCATTAATCAAAAGGGCCTGTTTCAGCCCGTACTCCCTCTGTGCATCAGAAAGATCAATGTCCCATGATATAAAGGGAGGAGAGCATTTCACACCGCCTTCAACAGGGCCGGCTATAGCAAAAACAGCGATATCGGCGTCCTCGGGTTTCAGGCAAAAATCGCTTCCCTTCAACGCTTCCAGCAGTGCACCAAATGATGGGGATTCAGCGGTTTTCAACCATTGACTTTCTTTCATGGAAAGCCCCTCTTCCCTGTCAACCTCAAAACAGGCAAACCTGCTGTTTGTGCCGCCTATGTCCGCTGCAAGGATTTTTTTCATTCAACTCCCTCAGTTAACCCCGGCATAAGACCGTTGTCCCTGTAACGGGGTTAATGTGGCAATACTATTTTACACGGGCAATAATTTTTTATTAAACCCCACATTTAAACTCTGAAGATAAGGATCGTGAAATTAAGCATTATGCTTCCTGCAGATTTATCCGGCAATAAATCTCTTTAAATATGAAGAGTCTTTTGTTAATCTGCCCTTTTGTGTAACAACAGCATTCCGTGTTTCAGCGGGTATGGCCATATGATTTGTAATATCATGTATTCCATGTGCGGCTATTTGATACACATAATCCCTGATAAGTCCGCTGAAATCATCTGATGCGTCTCTCGGTAGTTCTGCCGGGAGATTGTCGACGGCGAGAACGGTTATCCCTTCCGATTTATATCCGTCCACGAATTTGTTTTTCCGGGGATTGTATGTAAACGTAGGCCTGTCACGGGATGTTGTTTTATGGGTTATTTCGATTGATCCCTCAACATCACACGACAAATCACCGATGAATTCCATTCGAAAAGGCTCTTTGCCCGACAAACTGTTAATCATTTTCTTCGTGACAAGTCGCGGGTATTTGCTGTCCCAGTAGGCAGTATGAACAAGGATATTTATATAGGGAAGATACACATCGAGATTTGATTCAAACTTCCTGGGATGCCTGAGATATTCCTCAAAGTAAAAACCCTTCCCTTCTCTTGAACGGAACTTCTCCTCACGGAGGAAGATAATTTTATACATCCTGTGTCTCTGCGTTCTTTGATGCTGAATAAACTCCAGCATGTTTTTGGGATGCACTTCTACAGGATTAAAGACTCCAAGAATCTCCTGTACTCCCCTTGA
>JBFKMY010000034.1:0-12237 GCA_041629615.1 Thermodesulfovibrionia bacterium
CGGACAATTTTTGGACAAAATAAAATATTCACACCCGCCGGTTTCTGAGGGAGAGTGTGATGCCTGCCATAAAGCAGAAGCATATCCGGACAGGTATGGAATAAATCGGGACCAGGGCGTTCTCTGTGCGGTGTGCCATATCCCCATAACGGAGGAAATTCAAAGCAGTGAGTTTGTCCACGGTCCGATAAAAAACGGTGACTGCACGTCCTGTCATGACCCTCATGGATCGGACAGGTCTTTTTTTCTGAGAGAATCCTACAGCACCCTGTGCTCATTATGCCATAATCTGAAGAGGCTTTATACAGGAGAATTTGTTCATGAACCTGTCAGGGACGGCAATTGCGGGCTCTGCCATGATCCCCATGCCTCAAACTTCAAGTCACGGCTCACTGATATTGGCGCAAACCTGTGCGTTACGTGCCATGATGATATGGTCCTCGGCATGACCCGGGACCATGTCCATGCCCCTTTGATCCAGTCGGGATGCAGCGATTGTCATGACCCCCATTCAGGGGGGAGCAGTTTGCGATTAAAGACGACAGCGGAGAAAATATGTTTTACCTGTCACGAAGAGAAAAAGAATGAAATCAGTCAGTACACCCGAAAGCATGAACCGGCAGAAAAAGGGCAGTGCGTGCGTTGTCATTCCCCGCACTTTTCAGATAACAGATATTTGCTGCATGACAGGACAGATGCGCTGTGCTTTGCCTGCCATGAAGAAAGCAATACGTGGAAATCGAGACAGTTTCAGCACGGTCCGGTAGTACAGGGGAACTGCTCTGCATGTCATAATCCTCACGGGTCTGATAATGTCTTTATCCTGCGCATGTCCTTTCCCCACACATTTTATGCAGCCTACGAAAAGGGTGAATACGACCTTTGTTTCAACTGTCATAAAGAGGCGCTCGTAACCGCAGAAAAAACAGTTACGGTAACAAATTTCAGAAACGGTGACATAAACCTCCATATGCTGCATGTGAATCAGAAAAAGGGCAGGACGTGCCGAGCGTGTCACGATGTGCATGCCTCGGACCAGGAAGATCATATACGGGAGGAATTTCAGTTCGGCACCGCCGCAATACCTGTTGAATACCATAAGACCCTGACAGGAGGAAAGTGTATCCCGGGATGTCACAGGGAAAGGGCCTATGACAGGATCAATATGGTTGAGAATAAAAAATAGAAATTGAACAGCACCTTACATGGTCGCTTCAGGTCTTTCATCTTCAGTGATATAATTTCAGGCATCAAAGAAAACTGATACAATCCGGCAAAGACCCTCCCCGGGGATTCATCCGCAAAATAATCACTTATCAGATACCGAAAAAGCGATCACCTGCCGGATGCCGGTATGTTCTGAAGAGGAACATCATCGCATTTAAAATATGAATTCAATCACATAAGCCCCTGGCACAGGAGTTGCAGATACTAAAAATGTAAGGTACAAAACTTAACCTTAGCGACCTTGAGGGTTATCAAGGCTGGCGGGAAAGGCCGCCGTAAGAGTCAGGCACCCCTGATATTTTGGAGATCAAAAAAAAAAGGAAAGGAGGTGAGAGTAAAAACATCACAATGGACTATCATGTTTACAGTTCCTTGAAAACCTTTGCAAGAGACTCCCCTGCAACGTGAATCTTCCACTCGTTGAGATAACCAAAGGGTGTTTCATGAATGATAAACCCGGCATTGAGAAGACGCTCCTTTGCTTCTCTTATGAGGGTGCTGGTAAAATCCGCAGGGGCCTTTGAAAGAGAGAGGTGATTGAAGGAATGAAGCACAACATTTTTTGTTTTGAATTTTCCGGACAGCCACTTAATGTTCTTTACCAGTTTTGACAGCACTCCTGTTCTGTTATCAATATCCGCGGCCTCGGCATGATAGAATATAACTACTGCATTTTCAACCGATGTTTCCACATCACATTCAGGCACATCCTCCAGGACTTTCTCAAATGTCCGGAACCAGAACTCAGGAGCATAGAACATTAATAGTTTCATTATATTATTGAAGCCATCCATGACATTCTCACTGTCACAGAGAACTCCTCTTTGCAGCACCGTTTCTGACCATCACCATTTTAACAGATTGATTGCCAAAAGAGATTGTCATGTACATGGACATGGAACACTGATGAAGGGTATTGTTTTTTATTTAATAATGATCTGGTATACTTAAGAGTGTAATTTATTTACGGGAATCAGACTATGAAAGCAGATAAAAGACGGGCAGCGAGGATAGTTGAGAGCCTTGATGCTGAAATAATTTCAGGGGGCCAGAGTTACGCAGGGATCATAATGAACTTTTCCACGGAAGGACTGTATATGGTCACTGCTACGGCAAATACGGTAGTGGACATCACTCCTTCAACATTGTTGAAATTGAAGTGTGCACTGCCATCAGGAAAGAAAATAAGTCTTAATTGTGAAGTCAAGTGGTTTCAGACAAAGACTTCCCCTCACGGTGTATCTTTCAGTATGGGGATGGAGATACATAATCCTCCAAAAGAATATAAGAAATTCATTGAATCATTGCAGTAGCATCTGCTGTTCGTTGCAGAGAGAAATCTTCAGTCCTTCAGGAGCAGCCTTTTCTTGTGAGCATTTAACACCCATCTTTTTTTAATTACCTGTGTGATGACTTATGACCTTGTCAGGAATGTAACCGCATCATCAAGATTGAAGAAAATAGCAAAATGAACAGCCTGCAACTCTGCAAGCGTTGCAAGCATCCGGGCGAGCCCATATCTCACCGCATGTTCGGGATTCACCAGTAGAGCGCATTTTTTGCCGAATCGAGGATGTGAAGCAAGCAAACACGCTATTTGATCCATTTCGTTGTAGGTTCTCGTTTCCATTGAATCAAAAACATCCATTAGCAAATTATATCCAGAGAGAAAAAGCGGGTCATCAAGCGCAGCCTTATAGTTATTAAAGGTTTCATCAAATGAGTACTTCCCCGTTGCCCTGCAATGGGCGTATCCTTTTTCTATGGTATATGAAACAGGCATTTTCCCCCGTGCATCTTTGACCTTATTATGCGAGACGAACCGGGGGGTGTCAAGGAAAATTCGCACATTGCAGATTAAGAATGAAATGTGTGCGCTTATAATTCTTACACGGGGAATGACCGCTCCCTACATCTTCCGGTTGTCAATGACCCTTTTTGCCTTCCCCTCAAACCGCTGAAGGGTCTTCTTCTCAACAGGTTTTACGTTGACCGAGATGCCGAGTTCTGCTGCCAGCCTCTTTTTGATAAGCTCTACAAGACCGCTCTGCTTTTTTACCTCATCAAAGAAAATCGATTCTTCCACTTCAACGAGGACGGTCATTTCATCGAGGGCATCCTTCCTTTCCAGTATGATCTGATAATGCGGCTCTGTCCCTTCGATGTCGAAAAGGACGGACTCAATCTGGGAAGGAAAGACATTGACTCCCTTTATGATGAGCATGTCATCGGACCTGCCCATTATCTTCTGCATTCTGAGAGAAGTCCTTCCGCAGGGGCAGGGGGCGCTCGTTAATCGTGTAAGATCGCGGGTCCTGTAGCGTATTACGGGAAAGGCCTCCTTTGTCAGCGTTGTGATAACGAGCTCGCCGACCTCCCCCTCGGGAACGGGTTGAAGTGTTTCAGGATTAACGAGCTCAACAAGAAAGTGGTCTTCATTTATATGGAGACCATTCTTCTCCATACACTCGCCGGACACACCGGGGCCCATTACTTCGCTCAGACCGTAATTGTCCGTTGCGGTGATCTTCAGCTTTCCCTCTATTTCCCTGCGCATTTCATCGGACCACGGCTCGGCACCGAAAAGACCGTATTTGAGCGACAGGGTGTTGATGCTTATCCCCCTGTCATATATCGTATCTGCAATGAGGAGTGCATAGGAGGGAGTGCAGATCAGGGCCGTTGACTTGAAGTCCTGCATAATCTTTATCTGGCGTGCGGTGTTGCCGCTCGACATGGGAATGACCGAAGCGCCTAAACGCTCGGCACCATAATGAAGGCCGAAGCCGCCCGTGAAGAGGCCATAGCCAAAGGCTATCTGCACCACGTCGTCCTTTGTGACACCGCCCGCTGTCAGGACTCGTGCCGTCAGGTCTGACCAGGTCTTTATATCATTGTGTGTGTAGCCGACTACTGTGGACGCGCCGGTCGTACCGGAAGATGCGTGAACGCGTACCACCTCCCTGAGGGGGACGGCAAACAGTCCATAGGGGTAATTGCTTCTTAAATCGTCTTTTGACGTAAGGGGGAGCCTTCTGAGATCTTCAACGGAGGTGATGGTGTCGGTATCAATTCCCGTTTCATCAAATTTTTTCCGGTAAAAGGGGACATTCATCTGGACCCGCGTCAGCGTTGATTCAAGCCTCTCAAGCTGCAACTGTTCAAGCTCGTTCCTGTCCATGCATTCCTTTTCTTTTTCCCAGTACATAATACCCTCCGTGATTAATTGTTCTCTGCTTCAATGTCCCTGCCGAGGTATGCCCTCTGCACATCCCTGTTGGAAAGAAGGTTTTCCGAGGGGCCCTGAAGAATGATCCTCCCTGTTTCAAGGACGTATCCCCTGTCCGCAATTGCAAGCGCTGCCTTTGCATTCTGTTCGACAAGCAGAACAGTATTGCCGTCATCCCGCAGTCTCTTTATGATCTGAAATATGTCTTTTACAATCAGGGGGGCCAGACCCATCGAAGGCTCATCCATCATGATCATTTTCGGCCGTGCCATCAATGCCCTTCCGATTGCGAGCATCTGCTGTTCGCCCCCGGAAAGTGTTCCAGCAAGCTGCTGTTCTCTTTCCTTTAAAATCGGGAAGATATCGAATATTTTATGAAGTTCATTATTAAGTAAATAACTTTGCTTTTTCCGATGCAGCACATATCCGCCAAGGATGAGGTTCTCCCGTACACTCATGGTCCCGAATACCTGTCTTCCTTCAGGGACAAGGGAACAGCCCATAAAAACGATCTTTTCCGTGGAGCAATTTCGCACGCTCTTCTTGTCAAAATCAATTTCACCGGACTGCGCCGGTATCAGACCTGATATGGTATTAAGCAGGGTGGTTTTTCCGGCCCCGTTCGCACCGATGATGGTAACGATTTCACCGGGACTGACATGCATTGTTATACGCCTGAGAACCCTGAGCTTCCCGTATGAAGTTTCCAGATTCCGTATCTTAAGCATCCGCTTCTCCGAGGTAGACCCGAATAACATCGGTGTTTTGCTGAATGGCAAGGGGCACGTCGTCAGCGATTTTTTCCCCGTAACACAGGACAATCACCTCATCGGAGATATCCATTACAAGAGACATGTCATGTTCAACAAGGAGTATGGTAATGCCCTTTTCCCTGATTTTTGTTATCAGTGCGGCCATGCCGGCTGTTTCGCGCATATTCAGACCTGCAGCAGGCTCATCCAGTAAAAGCAGTTTGGGCTCGCACGCCATTGCGCGGGCTATTTCAACGATGCGCTGCTGTCCGTAGGAAAGGCTGACCGCTTCCCTGTCAGCGAGTCCGGCGATACCAAGAAATTCCATGATCTCAATGGATTTTTCCCTGATCCTTCTTTCCTCAATCCATGTCCAGGGGAGGTGGAACATGCCCGAGACGAATTCGGACCTGCTGTGCGTATGCCTGCCGATCATGACATTTTCAAGTGCACTCATACCATGAAAGAGCTTTACATTCTGGAATGTTCTTGATATGCCGCTGGATGCAATCTGGTACGGATGCCTGCCCTGAATCTTCTCCCCATTAAAAACTATCTCTCCTTCGTGAGGAGGGAGAAACCCCGATATGAGATTGAAGAGGGTAGTCTTTCCCGCACCGTTCGGCCCGATGACGGCTTTGATAATATCAGGCTGAAGCATGAAACTCACCCTGTTGACCGCCCTGAGACCTCCAAACCGACGTGATACATTATGTACTTCGAGAAGGTCCATTTTATGACTGCTCAGCCCCCTGCTTGTGACGTACTTTCTTAATCAGGTCCCGGAATATCTCCAGTCTTAAAATACCGTAGGGCGCAAAAAGCATGATGATGATAAGTATGGATCCGAATACTGCATCGTCCATGGAACCAAAATACCCCCTCAGGGAGAGGAAATTGAGCAGGACGGCCATTATGAGCGCTCCCCACAGGTTTGCCATGCCTCCGATTGCAACAATGGCCACATAACGGACAGACTTCATGACCGAAGCTTCTGAAGGCCCTATGCCGCCGTTATAATGGGCAAGAAACACTCCTGCTACAGATGCCAGGACCGCACTGAGGACAAAAGTATGCAGCTTATATTTTGCCGTATTAACTCCCATTGCATTGGACGCGTCTTCTGCACTGTGGATGGACCTGAGGGCCCTGCCGACACGTGAATGTACGAGGTTTAAAAGAAGCAGCATGCAGATGACGACCAGTGACCAGGCAATGTAATAGTTCATTACCCGTACAGACATTTTTCCGCTGACTTCAATGCCCGGTATGAGCGCAAAGGGGGGAACATCGGACAGACCGTCAGCCTCTCCGAATATGGACGTTCCGAGTACTATCCTGTAGATAATTATTCCCAGTCCGAGGGTTGCCATTGCAAGATAGTGTCCTTTTAATTTGAGGACCGGCCCTCCTACTACATAGGCTATAACGAGTGTGAGAATGACGGCGGATATGCAGGCAATCCATGGATGAAAAGTGAGAAGGCTGGCCCCGTAGAGGTCCTGTCTCTCAACAAGAATGCCCGATTCCGACAGGAGTGCGACGAGGGTATTGTTCCGGTAAGGGAGAAGATTACAGGTGGTAAGGAATGAGGACATATATCCGCCGATTGCGAAAAACCCTGCGTGACCGATTGAAATCTGCCCTGCATATCCCATAAGCAGACTCAGTCCGATAACAACAAGTGCGTAGTATGCAGACATGGTAAGCTGTGTAAGAAAATATCCTGTACCGGTCATATGGACAAGCAGCTGCACCGCGATCACCGCAATAACTAATGAGACTATCTGTATGTACCTTACATGTTTTATCATTACACTGAATGCAGGACGTCGAGGAATTTTATCATTAAAATTCCTTCAGGTTCATGGCTTCCTTACTGCCGAAAAGACCGCCCGGCCTCACAAACAGTATAAGCAGCAGTATTGATATGGAAATAACGTCTTTATATGCTACAGGCATTATCCATATACTGAGGGATTCAAGGATTCCAAGAATAAGACCGGCTGCCACCGCAGCCATGCTGTTGCCCAGCCCGCCGAAAATAGCGACGGTAAACCCCTTTATAGCCAGGCCGGTGCCGCTGTCGTACTGAACGTACGTAATAGGAGATACAATACATCCTGCAAGTGCGCCTATACCGGCGCTCAGGACAAAAGAGAGGGTAACCATGTTCCTGGCACTTATCCCGCACAACCGTGCAGCATTGCGGTTCGCGGCGCAGGCCCTCATCTGTCTGCCGAGCAGCGTGCGGGAGAAAAAGAAATTGAGGACAATGACCATGAGGGAGCAGATCCCGATGACCCAGAGCACCTGCGGCGATATATGTACTCCACCGATTGATAAAGCGCTCACCGCAGTACCGGTGAAATAGGGCAGGGCCCGTACTTTTTCATCCCAGACATGAAGGGCCACCTCCCGTATAAGGATGGACAGTCCGATAGTAATGATGATCATCCGCAGGACAGAAGGATTGATCAGCCAGCGTATGAAAAGCATCTCAACTACTGCTCCGATTATCATGGTGATGACTACAGCAACTGCAATGGCTGCAGGAAGGGGCATGAAGGCATTCATGGTAACGGCAGTCATCCCGCCGAGCATAAAAAACTCACCCTGGGCAAAATTGATGATGCCGGTCGTATTGTATATAATGTTGAACCCTATGGCAACAATGGCATAAATAATGCCATAGGTTATTCCGGCAACCAGATATTGAAAGAAAAGTTCTATACTCATGTGCCCATACAGAATGAGCGGGTAGTATTCACCGTGCATCCCTGAATACACCCGCCCACCGATTTTTAATCTATGCGTTGATTTACTTTTCCAGCAGGGTAAACTTGCCGCCCTTGACGGTCAACATTGAAACAGAATCCATAGCGAGGCCGTTATGATCTTCTGCAGAGAAATTGAAAATTCCGCCCGTCCCGGGAAAATTTTTCAGGTTCTCGATTGCGTCACGGACCTTTTCCTTGTCGTTGCCCGCTGTCTTTACCGCTTCAACCAGTATCATCAGGGCATCGTATGCGTGACCACCAAAGGTACTCACATCCTCCTTGTATTTTGACTCGTAGTCTTTCTTGTATTTGGTTAGGACCGCTTTTTGCGGATGGTCATCGGGGAGCACATCTGCAACAAGCAGTCTTCCTGCAGGGAATATGATGCCTTCCGCGGCTTCACCCGCTGCCTGTACATATTTAATATTTCCAAAACCATGGCTCTGGAACAGTGGTTCAGTCATTCCTATCTGTCTCATGTTTTTTGCAATAATCGACTGGGCGGGAACAATGGACCAGTTAACAACGGCCTGTACCTTCATTGCCTTTATTTTGGTAACAACGGCAGTAAGGTCAGTTGCTTCCTTGTCATACACTTCGCTTATCAGCACCTCGATGCCGTATTCCGGCGCGATCTGTTCAAGCTGGGCCTTGCCGGCATTGCCGAATCCGGTATTTGCACTTACAATACCGATCTTTGAGATGCCCATTTTTTTCATCTGGTCATAAATGCTGCGTATTACAAAACTGTCTTTCTGGGGTGTTTTAAATACATATTTTGCAACAGGATTCACAATGACCTCGGCTGCAGCACAGGACAGGAGGACTGTTTTGGCCTCTTCCATGATGTTTTTGATTTTCATTGTCTCGCCGCTTGTGGAAGGCCCGATAATGGCAAGGACCTTGTCCTCTTCGATAAGCTGCTTCGTAAATGATATGGCCTTTTCAGGATTTGCAGCAGAGTCTTTTATAATAAGGTCGATTTTGCTGCCATTGATGCCCCCCTGAGAATTGATTTCACTCACAAGCATTTCAAGGGTCTTTGCTTCAGGGGCACCCAGAAACGAGGCAGGGCCTGTTACGGCAAGAACTGCACCGACCTTGATTGCATCCGCTGCCAGCAGGGGAGAAGCGGTTAATGCCAGGATAAGCAGAAACGATACAACGAGTACCTTTGCTATTTTCATAGCGACCTCCTTTGATTAAGGGTTTAGGTTAAATCGAGTAAACATACTCGCCTTTCAGGATTTTGATGCCTGTATTTTGGAGTGTTGCTATCGCCTTTTCCAGTTCATCGAAACGGAAGATTATTATCGCCTTGTCCTCATGTTTCTGAAGAAAGGCATACATATATTCTACGTTTATTCCTTCTTTCTGTATGGCATTGAGAAGTTCTGCAAGACCTCCGGGCCTGTCACTGACTTCCACGGCAATCACCTCGGTTTTCCCTACGGTAAAGCCCTTCTCCTTCAGGACTGTCTTTGCCTTCTCCGTATCGTTTACAATAAGCCGCAGAATGCCGAAGTCTGTTGTGTCAGCCAGCGACAATGCGCGAATGTTGATTCCCGCCTCTGCCAAAACCCCCGAGACATCAGCGAGCCTGCCTGACTTGTTTTCAAGGAATATTGAAATTTGCTCAACTTTCATTGTCTTCCCCCTTTGAGAGCTGATAGCTGAATGCCTGGTTAAATCTTTCTTTTGTCAATAACACGCTGTGCTTTTCCTTCACTCCTTTGAATGGTCCTCGGTTCAACAAGTTTGATTCTGCACGAAACCCCGAGGAGGTCTTTTATCTCTCTTGAAATCCTTTTGCTCAGGTGTTCAAGGACCTTTACCTCATCAGAAAATATTTCATCCATGACTTCGACCTGCACTTCCATGATATCGAGCGCACCTTCTCTGTCAACGATGATCTGGTAATGGGGTTCAACTCCTTCAATACTCATCAGCACATGCTCTATCTGAGAGGGAAAGACATTGACCCCCCGGATAATAAGCATATCATCGCTCCTGCCGGTTACACGCTGCATGCGGTAAAAAGACCTCCCGCAGGAACACTGTTCCGGTATTATTTTTGAGATGTCCTTGGTCCTGTACCGCAGTACGGGAAATGCCTCTTTTGTAAGCGTTGTGAATACCAGTTCTCCCGTTTGACCGTACGGGAGGACTTCGCCCGTATCAGGATTGATTATCTCGGGAATGAAGAAATCCTCAAAAACATGAAGCCCCTTCTTCTCTTCAATACACTCGCTGGCAACCCCCGGTCCCATAACCTCGCTCAGGCCGTAAATATCAATTGCGAGTATATTCAATTTCTTCTCTATCTCTTCCCTCATGTTTTCGCTCCACGGTTCAGCACCGAAGAGGCCTACACGAAGCTGAATGGAGGAGGGCTCTATGTTCATCTCCTTCATGACATCAGCGAGATTGAGTGCGTAGGACGGGGTACAGAGAAGCACCGTGGACCCGAAATCCTGCATTATCATGATCTGCCGCTTTGAATTTCCCCCTGATATGGGGATCACGGCGGTTCCCATCTTCTCCGCCCCGTAGTGGGCACCGAGACCGCCGGTAAAGAGGCCGTATCCATAGGCATTGTGCACGACGTCGCCCTTGTGGGCGCCCCCGCAGGCCAGTGTACGGGCCATCAGTTCCGCCCATGAATCAATATCTTTTTTCGTATACCCGACCACCGTCGGTTTGCCCGTTGTTCCTGAAGAGGCGTGTATCCTGACTACCTGATCAAAGGGAACGGCAAACAATCCGAAGGGATAATTAATTCTCAGGTCTTCTTTTGTGGTGAAGGGCAGCTTATTCAAATCAGATATTCCTTCAATATCTGACGGTTTCACTCCTGCCCTGTCCATCTTCTGTCGATAGTACGGGACATTCGAATACACCCTCTCAACGAGCCGCTTTAATCTCTTTAGCTGAAGAGCCTCAAGGGCTTCGCGGGGGAGGGTTTCGAATTCCTCATTCCATATCATGCCGCTGACCTCCTCGTACTCGATGTAGTATGATCGTGTCTCAATTTCATTATGCAGAAAACGTATGAATGACCGGGGACGTTTCCGTTCAGGTACAGATTGATTATACAGGATTTTAATGTATAATCGTCTGCTTCCTGTACGCGCATTGAATCACAGGGCGTTCCCGCTGTGCTTTTGATTTTCATTTTTTTTCAACTCTTTTTCACCAGTTCCCTTCCTTTTAAAAATGCAGTCCTGTTGACGCTGCGAAACCTTTCGGGGACTCTTTCGCTGATAACGTTCAAAAAAGTACGTTCCTTTACCGGAAGAAAGGCCGACAGCGCACCGACGATGACCATGTTAACGGTCCGCGCTTCGCCGGCTTCCTGTGCTGCGCCGAAGGCATCAAGCGGGTAAACAGACAAATGCCTGCTGCGCAGCTGATCAATAATGTCATCAGGGTACGTATCCATTCCCGTGGTAACAGAGGGAGGGAATATTTTCTGGGTATTTATAATGACCGTGCTTTTCCTGTTCAGGTAAGGCAAGTACCGCAGCGACTCCAGCATTTCAAATGCGAGCTGCACATGGGCCGTCCCGGGCTCTATAAGAGGCGAGTATACCTTTTCCCCGAACCGTAAGTGGGCAACCACCGAACCACCTCTCTGTGCCATACCGTGGACCTCGCTCTTCTTCACATCGAATCCGGCGCTGATGAGGGCAAAGGCCGTTATTTCGCTTGCCAGCAGTATGCCCTGGCCCCCGACACCGCACATGATTATGTTTCCTGATTCAGTCATCATCCCCCCTGAACAACTGTATTGCCTCGAATTTGCAGAGAGGAGCGCACTGGCCGCATCCGTCGCACAAAACGGAATTAATGCTTGAGTGCCCCTTCTGTTTTTCTTTAAAACCACGTTTTACCGCTTCCTCCACCGTCAGGGGGACCCATTCAATGGCCGGACAGCCGATCCTGAGACAGGACCTGCAGCCCGTACATTGAGCGGAGATCACCTGATAAAGAGGCTTGTCCCTCCTCTTTTTCATTTCCGGCAAAAGAACACAGGGATAGTTTGTAATGATGACAGAAGGTTCCGGACGGATGATTTCCTCTTTCAATACTTTGAGCGAGGTCTCGATGTCATGGGGATTGACAGTATGGACATGTTTAATTCCGACTGCCCTGCAGAGGGCCTCTATGTCAACGGCTGCAGTCGGTTCTCCTGTTACGGTCATACCCGTTGCAGGGTGAGGCTGATGACCGGTCATACCGGTAGTCC
>JBFKMY010000035.1:0-12173 GCA_041629615.1 Thermodesulfovibrionia bacterium
CGATGTAATAAAAAGTGCAGACTATATTATTGATCTGGGACCGGAAAGCGGGGCGGAAGGCGGCAGTATAGTGGCTTCAGGGACACCCGAGGAAGTTGCCTCACATCCGGGATCGTATACGGGAGAGTGCCTGAAGGAAAAACTGTGTTCAAAAGAGGCGGTAGCGTGAACAGTAAGACAGCAGTCAGCAGTCAGCGGTCAGCGGTCAGCTATCAGCGGTCAGCTATCAGGGCTCAGCATTCAGCGGTCAGCCATGAAATCAGATTCCCCATGTATAGCTTCCTGCTTATTGCTTCCTGCTTGTTGCTGTTCATGGCCTGTACGAAGAAGGACAAAATGTACAAAGAGAGCCGGATGCTTATGGACACCTACTGCACGATAACGGTGGTAAGTCCTTCAAGGGAAAGGGCAAAAGCAGCTATTGACGGGGGATTTGCTGAAATCGCGAACCTTGAATTTCTTCTGAATTACTTTTCCGATGACAGTGAGATTACGGCAATCAACAGGGGAGCGGGGGTGAAGCCGGTGAGAGTCAGCCCTGAAACACGGGAAATCATGGAGATGTCGGTTGATATGGCAAAGGCAACGGGAGGAGCATTTGATCCGACTATTGCTCCTGTTATTAAACAGTGGAAATTTTCTAAGGATTCATCAAAAAAATCTTTCGTGCCCTCAGGGGAGGAAATTGAACGGGCCCTGAGACTGGTTGATTATAAAAAGATTGAAATTAATGCAGGGGCTTCTGAGGTATTTCTCAAGGAAAAAGGGATGGAGATAGATCTCGGAGGGATCGCAAAAGGCTACGGGGCGGACAGGGCGCTGGATGCAATAAAAAATAAGGGGATCAGGGCGGCCCTTGTTGCCATCGCAGGGGACATTCGGGGGTACGGGCTGAACCTCTCCGGCACGGGATGGAAAGTGGGTATTCAGGACCCGCGTCCCGCGACCGAATCTGACAAACCCTGGGAAGACATCTTTGCGGTCCTTCATCTTGAAGAGAGCGCCATATCGACCTCGGGCGACTATCAGAGATTTTTTATAAAAGACGGCAGGCGTTATCATCATATCCTTGATCCGGAAACGGGGTTTCCCGCGGAATCCGGCCTGGTCAGCGTGTCCGTGATTGCTCCCGAAGGATATCTCGCGGACAGTCTTTCCACGGCTGTATTTGTGCTCGGTCCTGAAAAAGGAATGATACTGCTGGAATCAATGGGGCTTGACGGTATATTAGTAGATTCTGAAAAGAACGTACTTCTTACAAAAAATCTGGCAGGTAGAGTTGATATTATAAATAGTGAGTATGTATTGATAGATTAATGATATCAAACGCCATTCACTGATCTTCCTCATTCTGCAATTCATACAACAGGGCCTCGACCTATAATTTCACTTAGTCCACCTCATGCACACAATATTATAGCGAAACAGGTATGTCTCAAAAACGTATTCAATGCGGTGAGATGCATTTATACAAAAAATGTTCCTGTTGATAATTACCATACACAGTGAATCTGAAGCCTGTTCTGGAAGTGCCGCTTCCAATTCGTTTTTGAGACATACCTGCTTCGCTATATAATATTCCGGGTTAGACCTCCTGCATTGTATAAAAAAGATTTTTTGGCCTAAAGGTTATTCATATTATTACCGAAGGGATATGAAAAATCTTTCTAAGGAGGAGGATCAATGAAAAGACTTATGAGTGCAAAATTAGCCCTTCTTTTCATTAGTGCTATTGCATTAATGACTGCGGGCTGTGGAGGCAGCGGTGGTGGCAGCGGTTCCAGCTCATCAACAGGCAGTGGCAGTGCGACCGCATTGAAAGTTGCTGAGAAGGTCAGTGTGGTTGATGCCCAGGAAGATGATGGAGGGACTGTCGGGGGATCAGTGGCCCCTCTTCGTTTAGGCCTGAGTGCGCTTTCTGTATCAGCGCTCCCTGCCAACTCTGATTATCACACAGACCCATCCCATACATATGTTGCCGAGCGCTCGGCCGAGGCATTCGGCATTATTAATGAAATACTCTGCTACATGGCCCAGACGAGGTATGATCTCATGTTGAACCAGGGAAACTATAAGGCACAGATCGATGTGGGACAGTGTGAACGCGAAAGAGACAGTGCTTCAAGTGCGGGCAAGGAATCGCAGGACCAGTCGTCCGGAGCAAATATGACTGAGTATGAGCTCTGGACCGTAAACTCGGCGCGGGCCGACAATTATTCTCCTCATATTGTAAAGGTATGGTTCTCCGAAGAAGCCGGTGAATGGGACCCTGCTCAGAATTTTGAAGTCAAGGTTGTGATTACCGAGGGAAAAAGTGCAGGCAATCCCTATGGCCTCTTTACCCTGAACTTCAAGGCCTCGTCTCCGGATGGCAGCACAACATACATGACAGGGTATCTGAAGTCAGAGGTGGACAGCAGTTCAGGGGAGGTATTCCTCAAGTTCTACAATGATGGAAATTTCGGCGGCAGCGAGCAATTTACGGAAAAGGTGACCCTGAACAGGTCTTCTACCGGATCTGCAGGTTCGGGAAGTACCTATGGGTCTCATACAGATGGATATGGCACTGAAACGAAGGCATATGACATTGCGTACAACGATTCTTTTTTCTACAGATCAAACAGCTCCATGAACGTATGCCTTGACAGGACGAATTTCGACGTTTCAGCATGGAGGTACGGCCTTTACCATGATGAAAACCACGTCACGCCGGGCAAGAGAGTGGAAGTCAATTCCGGATTTCCTATTAAATATGTTTCCGGCAGTGAATCCTACCATGGATGGGCCGGATACTACGGCCTGTGGCTTCCTGACGAGGTGTTGGTCTCAAATGGCGCAACGGTCTACAAACAGGACTATTCACCAGGCGGCTCATCGGATACAGAATACACTGTGTTTATAGCAGGTGGGAGGCTGAAAAAGCACACGAAAAAAACACTTGCTCTTGGCGAGATAGCAGGTGTCCCCCTCCACTGGCATACCTGTGGTCAGCAGGGCTGTACAGAATTCAGGGTAATATGGAACGGCGCCTCTCAAACATTGAACAAGACAGCTGAAATGGATCAAACCACATGGGTATGGAAGAATATTGATCCTGCCCAGCAAGTAGTGTTTGATACACAGGCATGGGACTTTAACTTCTATTCAGAATCACTGGGGGGCAGCGGTCGGATCAATTTGAAGGACCCTGATGATCCCACAGGAGCGGCCCAGATCACGCTCAGCAACTCTACAAACGTTGTCTTTCATCTTGAAGAGACTGTGTATCCTGCTGACAGTGGTATTCCGGCAAACCTCGCGTGCTTTGAAAACTGTCTGGATCCGTCGGCGATCAACACGGCAAGCCCCTACTTTGCAAACAGCACATGGGATCCCGGCAATTATGGTGAAATCAACCAGAACGTCGCACCCGGAAGCCTCGTCGCGGAATCCAACTATGTGCCCTATACATTCAACAGTACAACCATGGAGCTGCAGTATCAGACATCTCCTGTTGTTATGACAGATAATACCAGCAACGAGCATGGTACATGGACAGGCGCGCTCATGGAGCCGACAACCGGGAATTTCGCACTGCTTGCCTGTGACTGGGACCCGTCAAAGACGTGTACCTGGCAGGCATGGGACAAGCTCACCGTGTTTTACACATGGGAGACCGGGACACAGCAGTGGAACAGGCTCACGGCATTGCAGGACGGCAGCACATTCGTCAGCTTTGAACCGCCTGTCTCCGTCGAATACACACATACATGGGGTGATGCAACTACATCAAAATTTTACCTTGAATACAATGGTACCGGTGATTTGCACGGTATTCCCGGAAAGTGCGTAGACATGGACACCGGGACGGACACGGACTGCTGGGATGACAGCGGCATGAAATACATACGGTGGGTACCGGAATTCTCCATTCCTTCCGGGGCACCTGTTACTGATGCCGTGACCACTGACACCTATTACGTCAAGGCCCTTGAAAAGGAAGAGCGGATGAAGGCTGTTGCCGAATCGCAGTGCACGGATGCAGGGCTGTCAATTACGCAGTACCCCTTACCTGATGGAAGCGACTATGCCGCACCTGACATAGGGGCAAGACCTGTGGTGGACGGAGCACCTGCAGTTATCGGAGGGGTTGTCCAGTAGTTGCAGTTCACATGAATAAAGATGACCGGGCGGGGCCAAAAGCCCCGCCTTTCTTTTCGCAGGAAGACGCCCCGGACTTGCCCCGGAACTCTGAAAATAGCTGCTTATCCGTTTCATGATGACATTTTTATATTTTATTTTTCTGGCCCGTGGTTTTATACTTAAGACCACATGGAAAAAATAAACTGCACGGTGTCTTCAGAGGAAAGGAAAAAAGTACGCCCGGAAACCATACATATAGCGCTTCTTTCCGCCTATGCAGTCGGTCTGCACAGTATTGAGGCCCTGATACCCACCCCTGTCCCGTGGCTCCGTCTTGGATTAGCGAACATTATAACCCTGATAACGCTCTATCTCTACGGACTGAAGGCAGGGATGACCGTAACACTTACAAGGGTCTTTATCAGAAGCCTGCTGGCAGGGACCTTTCTCGGCCCTGCTTTTATTATGAGCCTTGGCGGCGGGATAGCAAGCACGTTCGTCATGTGGGGGCTCATTGCTCTGTTCAGAAAAATTCTGGGTCCTGTCAGTCTGAGTATTTTCGGGGCACTGACACATAACGTTGCCCAGCTGTTCCTTGCATACCTCCTCTTTGTACGGCAGATCGAGGCCATACTGCTCATAAGTCCCGTTATTCTTGCCGCAGGGCTTATCAGCGGGGTCTTTAACGGGATCGTAACAAATCTGATAATTAAGAAAATAGAGGAGAAGAAAGAAGCGCAATAATGAGGCTTCAGTCAGTGTATTTTTACGGTTGTCCCTGCTCAATTTTACCTGAGAGGTGGCCAAAAATTATCGCCTTATGTATACTTCAGGGTACAGACGAGGACGCCCCCTGATGAGGCACCGCAGCGCATTGCTGATCGTGAAACAGAGAGGCCCGGAGACCGCCGGATTCACCATAACTGTTGTGCCGGAAATTACGATATAAGGAGAAGACATGGTCAAAACAATTGAACTGGTTAACGGGGTAGTGAAAATGCTTGATCAGACCAGGTTGCCCCGGGAAGTCATTTATGTAGATTGCAAAGACTATCATATGGTTGCCCGTGGAATCAAAGAGCTCTGGATCAGGGGAGCACCGGCAATCGGAATAGCCGCATCGATGGGCATTGCCATTGGCGCAGGGGAAGTGAAAGCAGCCGGTTTCGATGAATTCATGCGCGGCCTGGAACCTGTTTTTACAACGCTGCTGGCAACGAGACCGACAGCAGTAAATATACAGTGGGCAGTAGACAGAACGAGAAAACTGCTGGCTGAAAGGAAAGACGAGTCCATTGATGCACTGAAGGAATTTCTCACCGAAGAGGCAAACAGGGTCCTCGAACAGGACATTGAAATTAACAGGACGATCGGCAAGTGGGGCGCCCGGTTTATAAAAGACGGGGACACGATTATTACCCACTGCAATGCGGGTTCCCTTGCAACAGGCGGCTACGGGACGGCAACGGGCCCGATACGGGCGGCAGTAGAGCAGGGGAAAAAAATACAGGTCTATGCTGACGAGACAAGGCCCGTTCTTCAGGGATGCCGTCTGACGTCATGGGAACTCATGGAGGACAATATCCCGGTCACACTGATTACTGATAATACCGCCGGCGCCATACTGCAGAAGGGAGAAATCAATCTTGCCATCGTCGGGACAGACAGAACAGTAGCAAACGGAGATGTAGCAAACAAGATAGGCACGTACCCGCTCGCTGTGTTGTGCAAGGAAAACGGGGTCCCCTTTTATGTTGCAGCACCGCTGAGCAGTATTGACTTCTCTCTGCCGACGGGAGATCTTATCCCCATCGAGGAAAGAGGCCCTGAAGAGGTGACCCATGTGTTCGGATGCAGCATCGCTCCTGAAGGCGTGAAGGTAAGAAACATTGCATTTGATGTAACGCCTGCAAGATATATAACGGGTATCATTACGGAAAAAGGCGTATTCAGACCGGGTGACCTGCACAGGCTCAACGAACCGGGGGCTGACCTTGATGCGCTGATGTTAAAGCCGGAAGACGTATGATTTTTCAATGTGCAAAATGCATTGCCATAATACACCCCCTGCCGGTAAGGGGTGGCTGTTGCCATGACAAAAAAACAGATGACAATAGATAAAATCTGGGAATATTATAAAGATGACCTCAGATCAGCTGAGGAGAGAATGTCCGAAATCCTGGAAAGGGTCGCCCCCGCGATCTCGGCGGTGGGAAAACATATATTCTCAGCGGGAGGAAAACGCGTTCGTCCCCTCCTTGCCATACTCAGTTCAAGGATATTCAATACCCGGGGTGATGACGTCAGCACCCTTGCCAGCAGTGTAGAATTTATCCATGCAGCATCTTTGATCCATGACGACGTGGTTGACGGCGCCGGTCTCAGAAGGGGCAGGCCTTCCGCCCACTCTCTCTGGGGCAATCAGGTTGTGGTCCTTGTAGGTGATTTTCTCTATGCGAATGCATTACGGCTTGCAAACCTGCTCGGGAGGCAGACCATAATGGACGCACTCTGTACTGCAACGGCAAAAATGAGCGAAGGGGAATTGATACAGCTGAGCAAGACAGGCAACCCCGACATGTCAGAGGACGACTATATGAAAATCATACAGGGAAAAACCGCCATTCTTATGTCAGCAGCCTGCCGGGGCGGTGCGGTGCTCGGCCGGGGCTCACAGGAGCAGGAAGATGCGCTTGCCTCTTTCGGCCTGAAATTCGGCTACGCCTTTCAGATGACAGATGATATCCTTGACTACAGGGCGGAGGAAAAGACCCTGGGGAAAAACCTGGGCAAGGACCTTGAAGAGGGTAAAATTACCCTCCCCCTCATTAACCTGCTGAGAGATGCCAAAGCCGCTGAAAAAGAAAGGATAACAGAAATACTTAAAGCGGAAAAGGTCTCCGGGACCGATCTTTCCTATGTTCAGGATTTATTTGATACCTACAGGTCCATCGAGAAGTCCTATGAAAGAGCCGGCACTCTTCTTGATGAGGCCAGGGCTGAACTGGACATTTTTAAAGACTCTACAGAAAAAAAATCACTTCTTGCCATTGCAGACTATCTGTTGACAAGAAAGAAATAACATGGGTAATTTTTCCAGAATGCCGGAATGTGCGCTGCCTCATCGGGAGTTTTATTCATTATGCATCCCCTGGTAAATCTTGCAAAAGACGCGGTTGAAGAATATGTCCTTAACGGAAATACGATAAAACCGCCTGCTGATCCCATAGCGGAAATGACCGGAACAGCCGGTGTATTCGTTTCCATCAAAAAGAAGGGCCAGTTGAGGGGCTGTATAGGGACATTTCAGCCGGCAAATGAAAATGTTGCGTCTGAAATCATTCACAATGCAGTAAGTTCCGCAACTGAGGACCCCCGCTTTCCCCCTGTGGACCCGTCGGAACTTGACAGCCTTGAGTATTCTGTTGATGTGCTTACACGACCGGAGAAAGTCGTGAGTAAAAAGGACCTCAATCCTGCAAAATATGGAGTAATAGTAAAATGCGGGGACCGGAGAGGTCTTCTCCTCCCCGATCTTGAGGGAGTTGACACGGCAGACGAGCAGATCAGCATTGCATCGATGAAGGCAGGAATATATGTGGGAGAGGACGTCGAACTCTTCCGGTTTGAAGTAAAGCGGTATAAATAAATGATAATGCAGCCATCGGCCATCAGCTTCCAGCCGTCAGCAAAAGGATATTATTTTTTATTAAACTATGTGAGGTGGTTTATGTTATCCAGTCTCAAGTTATGTATGAGAGTTAATTATTTATTATATAAACTGAGGGCTGACCGCTGAAAGCTGATGGCCACCAAGACCCCTTTAGAACGTGACATTGAATATCGTGAGAGGTACAGGACACCGGCCGGTGTGAAGACCATGATCGTCCTGCTTTTCATCAGCCTGTTTCTTGTCGGCCTGTACTCCTACAGACTGAACAGGAAACTCCTGAAAATAGAGCGGGAGGCGGTAATGATGAAAGAAAGCTTTAATAAGGAAAAAGTGGCACTCCTGAGACAGATCAAGCAGCTTCAGGCCAAGGAATTACCTGCCGAACCTGATTCTCAATAGAATTTTATCGTATCCATTCCCCGCTCTTGCCGCCGCGTTTTTCCATAAGTCTGATATCGGAGATGACCATCTCACGGTCAACGGCTTTACACATATCGTAAACGGCAAGGGCAGCGAGGGAGACAGCTGTGAGCGCTTCCATTTCCACGCCGGTCTGTCCGGTACATCTGGCCTTTGCTTCTATATCAATTTTATTGCTTCCCCTGTCAATAGTAAAATCAACAAAAACAGCTGAGAGATTGAGCTGATGACATAACGGGATAAGATCGCATGTTTTTTTTGCTGCCATGATGCCGGCAAGCCGTGCTGTTTCAAGCACATTCCCCTTGGCAATCTGATTTTCCGTAATAAGGCCGAGGGTCTGTTTCTTCATATACACAGACCCTCGTGCCACGGCTTCTCTGTGCGTCATCCCTTTCTCACTCACGTCAACCATGGTTGCCTGCCCTTCTTTGTTGATGTGGGTAAGTTTTTTTGTGCTCCTGCTTTTAGATTTTGGCATGGTTACTCCTTAATATATCTTCAAGTATCTCGGCAGCATCTTTGACATAGTCAGGGCATTTTTGAGAAATTATGTCCTTTTTTTCATCATGCATGCTGGTGCCGGGACCAATTTCAAACCCCAGCAGGTCTCTGCAGGCAACGCAGGTGTTACGCACTTTATACTCCTTTATAAACTTTCCGGCAAGCTCATAGGTGTTTTCCTTCAGTGCCCGGTGTCCGGCTTCCCCTGCTCCGTATTTCAGGCTTATGATGATTAAGGCCCCTGTTACTGCACCGCATGTCTCCCCTGTCCTTCCCATGCCTCCGCCAAAGGCATTCCCCATTTTCAGTGATGTGTCATGATCGAGCCCCAGCTCAGGTCCATAAGCTGCCAGGAGTGCCTGCGTTCAGTTAAATCCATTTTTAAACAATTGCACGGCATAATCCACTTTAGACATGTATGTATAATAACCGCTGCATATAAAATTTTCTATACAACTGCCGTGAGCTTTCACGCCCGTGAAGGCGGGAATCCATGGTACAGGTAACACAATGAAAAGAATGGCCTGCCTTTTTCACGGCATGACGACAACATTGTGATCCTGTGGCAAGACCACGGGGGATTATTCGTTACATGAGGAGACTTTTACAACAGAGCTCATGTGCTAATATAGACTGTTATGAGAAGAGTTGTTATAACAGGGATAGGTGCTGTTACCCCACTGGGTAACGATATTGGTTCAACGTGGGATAATATCACCCTTCAACGGTCCGGGATACATGAAATAACAAAGTTTGATGCGTCAGCACTCCCCAGCAGAATTGCCGGTGAACTGAAGGAATTCGATCCCGGTCATTATCTTCTCCCCAAAGACGTCATACGGCTTGATCCCTTTGTGCACTATGCGGCGGCAGCAGCTCTTATGGCCGTAGAAGATTCAGGACTGACAGGTGAGCAGACAGCGGCCAGCAGTCAGCCGTCACAAATTCAAACACAAACGGAAAAATCCCGGGCGCCACATTTCTCACACTTAAATTCAGCGGGCGTTATCATTGGATCAAGCAGGGGAGGGATTACAACTCTTGAGAACGCCCTTGAAAGGAATATAATAAAAGGAAAACCACTTTCAGCATATTTAATGTCATCCAGTACAATCAATATGGCTGCATCCTATATATCCATGAGGTTCGGAATACGAGGGCCTGCCCTTGGCATATCAACAGCCTGCGCATCAGGCACGAATGCCATCGGAGAAGCATTTCGCATGATACGGACCGGTGAAGTCGACATCGCTCTTGCAGGAGGGTCTGAAGCACCCCTGTGCAGAATTGCGGTGGGGGGATACGGAGCATCAGGGGCCCTCTCCAGAAAAAACGAACGTCCTGAACAGGCAAGCAGGCCCTTTGAAAGGGACAGGGACGGGTTTGTTATTGCCGAGGGAGCATGTGTCCTTGTGCTTGAGGAACTCGGCCACGCGGCAAAGAGAAACGCAATAATATACGGGGAATTAATCGGGTATGGTACATCGTGCGATGCCTTTCATCAAACAAAGCCTGACAGCGACGGTGAGGCGCTTGCTATCAGAAAAGCGTTAGACGATGCCCTTGTTGGATCTGAAGACATTGAATTTATAAATGCCCATGGAACGTCGACGCCCCTTGGTGATAAAGCTGAGGCTGAGGCAATAAGAAAAGTATTTGGCAGGAGGACCGGTGATATTTATGTGAGCTCCTGCAAATCAACGCTTGGCCATATGCTTGGTGCGGCAGGGGCGATGGAAGCGGCAATAACAGCGCTTTCTGTCAAAAGGGGCATCATACCCCCGACAATGAACCTTGAAAATCCTGATCCTGAATGTGATCTCAATATAGTTACCTCCACAATGCATAAAGACATACACATTGCTGTCTCAAGTTCCTTTGGCTTTGGAGGAGTGAATGCCGTGCTTGTATTGAAAAAATATCAGGGATAATACAGGGACGGGCATTGTAGCGCCCTTATTTTTGGGCCCCGCAGTGACAATCAGTTTTATTTACTCTTCTTATGTTCGTGCATTTTTTCATCTGCCTGTGAAAGAACCTCTTCGATGGACACCGGCTTCTCAGGGGAATAGAATGAAGTACCGAAACTGATCGATAATGAAAGGGCCCTGTCTTTACCGGAATTATAGAGGTCGATATTTTCCTCCAGGCGTTGCATGATCAATGCTTCCCTGTCCCTGGATTCCACCAGTGTTGAGATTACAAATTCATCGTCCCCGGTACGCGCGAGGATGTCAGCTTCGCGAAAGGTCTTTCTGAGAATATTTGCTGTGTCAACCAGCAATTTGTCTCCTGTCTCACGGCCATAGGCGTCATTTACTTCCTGCATGCCGTCAACGCCGCCATAAATAAATAACATGTCTTTCCTGTCCCTCTTCGCTGACTTGATCTGCTGCTCTGTCATGTTCAGAAAGGTATGAAGGTTATACAATCCCGTAAGTTCGTCTTTTGCAGTGATAAAGTGCAGCAATTCATCGGCACGTTTGCGCTCAGTGATGTCAAAGGCAGTGCCCTGGGTGCCTGAGATAAGGCCCTTCGGGGAATACAAAGGGATCATATTAATTGCCAGACATACTTCATCGCCGCTCTTTGAGCAACAGCTCGTCTCGTGTCCGATTATGGACTCTCCAATAAGACAGTTTCTGAATGCATTAATATAGTGTTCCGCTGCCTCCGGAATCTGGAAGTCCGAAAATGGCCTGCCGAGCATCTCTCTTACCGTGTAGCCATAGTTTTTTTCCCACGCAGGATTAAGAAAGGTAAACCGCCCCTCTGCATCGGTCCGCCATATAAGCGTGTTTGTGGAGACCACGATGTCCCGGTAAAGGGCGTTGATGTCAAGGGGTCCTTCTGTCTCTGTGTTTTTGATATTTTTTTTCATAATTTTCTCCTGAATACTGGGGTTGTTTTCTTATATATAGTTCTGTTCGGGAGCAGGATGATACTGCACACTGTGTCCGATAGGTATCTCTTCGGTCTTTACGCTTAATTCTTTAGCGGTCGAGTTACATGAACTTCCATAAATAGGCGATAAACCCGATGATGATAAAATTACTGTCGATAATCGCCTCAAAGAGCGAACTGACCCGGATTCTTCGTTTCTGAAACACATATAAACACACTACCATAAAGACGGGTGAAAAAATAAGATAGTATCCGAGTGTTGGTACAAGCTCAAAGTATACGGACAGGAACATGAAAATTCCAATAATAATCGCAAGGACCAGGAGCATTATCTGTGTTCGATGAGGACCGATAAGTATCGGGATAGTCTCCCGTCCAATGATCCTGTCCCCATCGATACTGAGAATATCAAAAACAACAGATCGTATAAAGACGGTCAAGACGACAAATACCAGGATGGACAGGGACACATAGGAAAAAAATGTTTCCTGATTGATCATGGGAATGAGAACGATGACCCATGCCCATGCAAGTGAGACAAGAAAATCCC
>JBFKMY010000036.1:0-12008 GCA_041629615.1 Thermodesulfovibrionia bacterium
TCCAGATTGATTCAAATATATCTTTTTTCTCTTTTATATCTTTATTTTCTGTATCTTCCAAGAAAACCTCCGATGTTAACTATAGCGTTTCATAATTATTGAAGTCAATGTAAGGCAGGTCTTTACTCAAGAAAGGACGTACACCCTGCTCGTACTGCATTTCTTATCGGCAACATATTATTAATCTTTATCCCTAATGGTAAATTTGCGTATTCATTATTATAAAGAATTAATTATGAAGAACTTGTGAACAGCACTCTGACTACCCATTTCAGACAGATTATCCACGGTCAGCTGAACTCACCTGTTTCATGCCTTCATCCTGGTCAGCCTGAGAGCATTGACTATGACCGTCAGGCTCAGCCCCATGTCTCCGACAGCTACCGCAGTCCATAAATTGATGAATCCCAAAACTGCCAATATGGTTAAACTCCCTTTAATAATGATCGAGACGGCGATATTCTGCTTTACCACGCGCATGGTCTTTCTGCTTAAATGGATGAGATAATCGATCTTTGACAGATCATCATGCATGAGGGCTATATCTGCTGTTTCAATAGCCACATCAGACCCTGCGGTTCCCATTGCTATTCCCACATTTGCAGCAGCAAGGGAAGGCGCATCATTTACTCCGTCGCCGACCATGGCGACAGATCCAAATCTGCGGGCCAGCTTTTCCACGACCCTGACCTTGTCTTCAGGCAAAAGATCTGCATAATGTTCATCAATGCCGGTCTGTTTTGCCAGTGAGAGGGCGACTTCCCTGTTGTCACCGGTGAGCATTTCAGTTCTGATTTTCAATTTTCTGAGGTCTGCTATGATACCCGGGGCTTTGTCCCGGATTCTGTCGGCCAGGGCAATCACTCCGATGACGGTGCTGTTATTTGAGATGAGTATTGATGTCTTCCCTTCTGTTTCAAGACGCGCCAGATCACCGGGGACCCCTATGGACAGTTCATCAAAGAGATTCCTGGCCCCTGCGTGGTAGGTAATGCCGTTTATCACCGCCTGCAGCCCCTTTCCCCTTATTGACCTGAATGAACTGATTTCCTTCAGCCCTGCTCCTTCTGCAGCGGCTTTTTTCATTATTGCCTTTGCAATCGGATGCTGTGATCGGGACTCCAGCGATGCAGCGATTGACAGGACCTCGCCGGCGGTGAAGCCGTTAATCCCGATAATATCGGTCACCTCGAGCCTGCCCTTTGTCAATGTGCCTGTTTTGTCGAAAGCAAAGGAATTTATCCGGTTCAGCTGCTCGATATAGGTTGCCCCCTTGATAAGGACCCCGTGCCTGGCTGCGCTGGTTATCGCGGAGACCATTGCAACGGGCGTTGATATGGCAAGTGCGCAGGGGCAGGAAATTACCAGAAGGACCAGGGCACGGTACAGCCACACATCCCAGGGATACCCGAGAAATATGACCGGTATGAGAAATGCGGCCAATGCCAGACTGATCACTGCCGGGGTGTAGACACGGGCAAACCTGTCAATCATTTTTTCGGTTTTTGATTTTTTTCTCCTGCTCTCTTCAACCAGTTTTACAATTCTGGAGAGCACCGTACTTTCCGATGTTTTCGTAACCGCTACTTCAAGGTAGCCCTCTTCGTTTAATGTTCCCGCATACACCGCGTCCCCCTCTGCTTTATCTGCAGGAACGGATTCTCCTGTAATAGGGGATTCGTCTACCGATGAGTGCCCGTGAACAATGTTCCCGTCTAGGGGGATTTTTTCTCCCGGCCTGACGACGATGATATCTCCCCTTTTGATTTCATGGGTATGCAGCGTTACTTCCGTAGCATCTTTTTTTACGTTTGCTGTCTCGGGTGCGAGACTCAGGAGTCGACTGATCGATTGTCTGGCATTGTCTGCGGCATATTCTTCAAGGCTCTCTGCGACAAAGAAAAGGAAGATCACGGCAGCGCCTTCTTCTCCATGGCCTATGAAAAAGGCACCGGCTGCTGCAAGACTCATGAGCACGTTCATATCAAGCCTCCGCCGGAGGAATGAACGGCCTGCCTTAATGAGAATATCTTTTCCGGCTGCTGCCACTACCATGACAAAGAGAATCTGGGCGGCAAGGTGCTGAGATGTCAGAAAGTTCACCAGCAGACCGGAAACCATACATGCCCCGGCAATGCCTCCTGCAATGAGCGTGCGCCGCTTCCAGAGGGGAGGCCTTTCTTCGTTGATGTCAAATCCGCAGCATGCACAGGATTCTTCCTCCCGGCAGGTGTTATTGAGTACGTGAAAGTTTGTGTTTTCCATAATCGGTTCCCCTTGTGCGGCGGCCGGAGGTTTCCGGCCGCGAGTCCGCCTACTCCCTTACATGTTTTAATCCTTCATTAAAGAGCCGTTCGATATGATCATCATCAAGAGAGTAGTACACCATCTTTGCCTCTTTTCTGAACTTGACAAGGCGCATGTTCCTGAGTATCCTGAGCTGATGAGACACTGCAGAAACACTCATGCCCAATATGCCCGCAATGTCGCATACGCAGAGTTCCTCCTTTGACAGGGCAAAGATCATTTTGGAACGTGTAGGGTCTGCCAGAACGCTGAATGTCTCCGACAGACGGTGTGCTTCATGGTCAGTCAGCATTGATTTCCGTATCGACTGCACTTTCTTTTTATCAATTGTCCTTACCTCACAAATATCATTCTGTTTATTCACCTGTTCATCCCCCGTTTTCTTAACAATTGATCAATTGTTCAATTGTAGTAATTGAAGGAGCCTCCTGTCAAGTCCACTTCTTTTATCGTATATTGGTACAATATAATGACTGTGAACAATGCGTTATCACTTATTGTGCTGTTTTTTGTCATTCTTGTGCCCTGTGCACTCCACGGACAGGAAAGGACGCTCAATATTCTTTACACGGGCAGCTTGAAGGGCCAGCTGGAACCATGCGGCTGCTCTCCGAAGAGCGACTTCGGAGGTCTTGCGCGGCTGTCGGGATTTCTCGCTGCTCACGGGAAAGGACTGTCTCCCTATGTGCTGATCGATGCCGGTAATTTTTCCCCGAAGGATACGCCCCAGGGAAGACTGAAAGTTGATGCAATGCTAAAGTCATTCAGTATCATGAATTATGATGCAGTGGGGTTTATGCTCGATGAACAGGCCTTCCCCGATACATTTATTGCTTCCCGCATCAAAGAGTATGAAATTCCCGTCCTTTCCCATGGGGCATTATTTAAGCAGACCCTGTCAATTGTACGGGACGACTTTATTATTAATATAGGCGTTGTCCCGGCCAGTTTGACGGAAGGAGGACTTGCTGTCCTGCTTACCGACCATCCTCATGCGGCACTTGAGGACACCGGGGGATGGGATGTGGTCATCAGCTCATCGGGAGAAGTAGTGGAGGATCCCGCAAAAGCAGGGGAAACGCTGTTTGTGTCAGGCTATCCCCGGGGTGAAAAACTGGGAATTTTGACACTGGAATTTGATGAAATGGAACGGGTAAAGGGGTTTCGTAATACCTGGGTGCCCCTTGGAAGTGATGTTGAGGAAGAACCGGAGGTGCGTGATGTCCTTGATGAGTATAATGCAAAGACTGCGCTCCTGTATGCTGAATCAGAAAGACCGCCGGCAGGTGACTCCTATCTCGGCGTTGCCAAATGTGCTGAATGTCACCAGCTCTTTGAAGAGAGCTGGAAGAAGACGCGGCATGCCGCTGCCTTCGCCAGTCTTGAACAGGTGGGAAAAGCCGGTGACCCTGAATGTCTCATATGCCACGTTGTTGGTTTCGGGGAGAAGGGGGGATTTTTCAGTATGGAGACAACACCGGAACTGGCAAATGTTCAGTGTGAGGAGTGTCATGGCCTGGACAGGGAACATGTTAATGATTATTCCAGGCCCATGAAGCCGGTGACCGGGGAGGCATGTTTGAAGTGCCATACAAAGGAAAACAGTCCTGAATTTGATTATCCCCTTTATCTGAAAAAAATCATTCACTAGAACAGGGAGGAAGAGAATGCGCCTCAGAAATATGTTTATTGTGCTGTCCTTTTTATTGCTGCCCCTTCCCCTCTCTGCGGACCGGGACACAGGGGTTGAGGGCGTATACGAAGAACTTGCTGAACACACATTTTCCTTCAACGGGAAGCACGTTGAGGTCATGGAGTTTCTCAGTTTTTATTGCGGGCACTGCTACCAGTTTGAAAAATCAATTCCTGTAATCAGGGGGAATTTCCCGGGAAAAATCAGGTGGAAGACAATACCGGTATACTGGGGAAGCGGTTCCCCGAAACCGGGTGAGGCCTATTTTCTGGCAGAGGAGGCAGGCAAAGGCGACGAAATGAAGAAGGCCCTTTTTCATGCCGCCTTTGTCGAGGGAAAGGATATAGGCGCCATCGAGGTCCTGGAGGAGATAGGGATAAAAATAGGGCTCGGATTTGATTTCAGCCGCAGGTTACGGACAGGGGACAAGGCAAAAAATGCAGGAGAGGCGATTATTATGTCAAAGACATACGGGATTGATGAAACACCCTCCCTGATAATTGCAGGAAATCTCAGGACAACCCCGGGGATGTTTCAGGGCAGCACAGAACTTTTAAGGGACAATACCATTACGATCTTGAAAAGCATTTTTGAAAAATAAAGAGTCCCGATCTCCTGTGAAAGGGGGCATTCCATTATTTTATAACAGGGTACGATTGTTACTCCCCTGACCTTTTTGCTAAACGAACATCGATGAAAGTACTTGCCCTTGAAACCTCAACTCTGGCCGGCAGCATTGCAGTCGCTGACGATGCCGAAGGACTTATCGGCGCAGTGACAGTCAATGTCAGGATTGCACATTCAGAAAGGCTCATGCCCTCGATAGAATGGCTTCTCAATGCGTCCTCTCTCTCTATAAAGGAAATAGATCTGTTTGCCCTGGCCATCGGACCGGGCTCTTTTACGGGACTCCGGATCGGCCTCAGCACCGTGAAGGGGTTCGCGTTTGCAACCGGCAGGCCCGTTGTGCCGGTGCCGACCCTTGATGCCTTTGCGCGGACACTGCCGTTTTGTGAACACCTTATCTGCCCCGTGCTTGATGCCAGAAAAAAGGAAGTCTATGCAGGCCTCTACCGGTGGGAAAATGAAACTCTGAAAAAAATTATGCCCGAGACAGCGATAAAACCGGAAGACCTCCTGAGGGGCATTAAGGAACCGGTGGTCTTCATGGGAGAAGGGGCCCTTCTCTACAAAAATATGATTCTGGAGGGGTTGAAGGAAAAAGCGCTGTTTGCCCCACCGTCAAAAATGTCTCCTTCAGCGACAACCGTTGCTGAAATAGCAATTGAAAAACTAAAGCTGGGACTAAGCGCAGATCCTGTGGGCCTTGTCCCGTTTTACATAAGAAGATCCGAGGCAGAGATTCATTGGCAGGGATAATAATCAGAAAAATGGCCTCAGCCGACCTTGTGAAGGTCCACGCCATAGGAGAGCAGTGTTTTAGTACCCCCTGGCAGTTACGTTCATTTGAATACGAGATTGAGAACAGGGACGCTATTTTACAGGTCGCAGTACTGGACAGTGAGATCATCGGGTATGTATGCCTGAGGTCCATCCTTGATGTGACGCATGTGCTGGACATTGCCGTCATACCGGCGTTCAGACAGACGGGTATCGGCAGTATGCTGTTGAGAAATGCATTGCAGGAGCTGAGAAGAATCAGCCCTGACATACATCTCATAACCCTTGAAACAAGGGAGTCCAATATTGCGGCAATGAAATTATATGAAAAATTTGGATTCAGAGAAATAGGACGAAGAAGAGGATACTATCAAAAGCCCCATGAGGATGCCATAATCATGGAACTTGACATGAATGCAGACACGTCTTCCCTGACGTTCCATTAAGGGACTGCCATTCCTCTGGTCTTTTGCTCATTATAAGCCGGCCTCTAAACCCCGTAATACCGCTATAACAATAATAAATTGGACAATTGAAACAGTAAATGTTAAAAAAATACACTGAAAAATATTCAGTACGCCCGTTGGATAATTGATTTCAATTATAGAGAGGTATGACAGGTTTTAAAAAGAATAATCCTGATTGCCCGTAGCCGGGGAACAGACGGTTCCCTCATGACGAGCGGGACTGAGTGACTGTTTTCATATCACACAGTAAGGCGGTACCCTGCCCGGGAAAATCGTTGTCACCTCTCATCAAATAAAAAAGGCAGTACTGAACTCATGACAGATTGTGAAACAGGTATCGTTAAGTGGTTTGACCCGGAAAAGGGCTACGGGTATATTGAACGGGACCAGGGAGGAGAGGTTCTTGTTCATTATAGTGCGGTGATCTGTGAAGAGAGTGAATGCCATTTAGAGGAAGGGAATAAAGTGCAGTTTACCACCGTTCAGGGTCCCGGAGGGCTACAGGCCCAGGAAGTCATAGTGATGAATTAAACACAGTGTTCCCCATCCCCCTATGTCTTGCCGATCAGCACGGAACACTGAGAATGGTTCAGTATATACCTCGCAACACTTCCGAGTATCCCTTTAATCCCCCTCATTCCGCTGGTCCCCACGGCAATAATGTCGGCATCCACGGCCTCTGCCTCATTAAGAATAACAAGGGACGGGTCTCCGAATTTGGCACGTGTTTCTATGGTCCCGAATCTCCCGCCTAAATCCCTGCGCGCTGCTTTAATTATCCTTTCGGATTCTTTTAATTCCAGCTCCCGTGTCCTGGCCACAATATTTTTTATCCTGTCGTTTATTTCCATGGCAAACCTCTCCGGGATGTCTTCAAAGACAGTAGGTAAAACGTTCAGAATGGTCACTTCCGTGTCATCGGGAAAAGGGATGGAAGACATCACCTTTCCTGCTGCGGCAGAATACACAGACCCGTCAGTCGCAAAGAGGACCTTTAACGGGGCCCGCGATTTCCGGCGCGGCGGTTTTACTACAAGGACAGGCCTGGGTGATTTGATGGCAACGAGTTTGGTAACGCTACCGACAATAAATGACCCGAGTCCCCTTGTCCCCCGCGCTCCCATGACGACAAGATCGGCCCCTGATTCTTTCAGTGCATCAAGTATTGCCTTATCAGGATAATCCTCCCGGAATGATGTGCTGATTTTTGCCTTGACCGGTTTAAGGATATGCGCCGCTGAATCAAGAATCCTGGGCACGATTTTGTCTTGAATTTCTTTAAAATCAATGGAGAGCGATTCCCATTCCGTTATAGCAGGGACCCAGCTTATGGCGTGCAGCACAGCAATCTCATCGTCCGCGGAAAAATGTAATCCTGCCAGAAATCTGGCCCCCTCCTCGGAATACTCCGACCCGTCTGTGGTCAACAGTATTTTCATTATTACCCCCTCCTTTAACAGGTTCAGATGAAGCAGTTCTTACCTGAATTGTATCACGGTTGCCTTATTTTGACGAAGGAGAACGGGGCACGCCTGCGGGACAATTTCTCCATTCACAGGGGTTGCTGTTTATTTTTCATGCGTTCTCGATTATAATCCTACAGGAGGTGATTTATGCGGTTATTCTTTTTCATTATTATTATAAGTGCTGTTGTCTTCGGTATCATAACCTTTCAGAACCCCATAGTCGTAGCCGTGAAATTCATCAAGTGGCCCTTTGAAGTGCATATTACCATCGCCCTGTTAGTGTCCTTTGCAGCGGGTCTCGTGGCAGGGATGGCCCTGATTGTCCCCTCGGTGTGGAAGAAGGCGAAGCAGGCAAGACAGTTAAAAAAACGCGTTCAGGAACTGGAACAGGAGAGGGAAGAAGAAACGCCCCCCCCTGATGAACATGATGAGCAGACAGAGCCTGAAGATGAAACGGAACTCGGGGAGCACGAGACAGCGGAAGAGAAGGAAGGGGAACAGGGGAGAAATCCCTGATCAGGGGCACTCATCCTCGGCCCTGAACTTTTGGAGAGTACGGTCCCATTTGAAGCACTTCATATCACGGATTTCCCTGTTTATCACTGAAATGACGATGTGCAGGGCATCGGGAAATTCCGGTTCACCAAAGACGGTTTGTGCTGCAACATCCTCCTCTGAAAAAAAAGCCTCGTGTTCCGGATGGGAATGGTAAAAGGCCAGGATCTCCGCGTCTTTCTCCCTGACAGACGATATGATGCTGTCGAGCTCGTCCCGGTCAATGGTATAGGCAAGACGGGCATCTCTGGGAAAGCGGGCAGGGTCATCTGCATGGCACTTGTTCTGAATGTTCTCGCACGGGTGGGCAGTCTGTCCCTTTCCCGCCCCTGTTATTACCCCGCAGCATTCCTCAGGATATGCCTGTAATGCATGTTTCCCTATTTGCCCGATTATGTCCCTGTGCAATTTCATGCTTTCCCCGGTATTTTACACTATTCAAATGCAGTCAGGTCATGAACCGGAAAGGGAGCGGGGCGGTTTCATGACTGTGCGGACCCTTAAAATCATATATCCCGAATACACTATCAATATCCCTCCAAACAGGGCCGTCAAACCCGGTACCTCATGTAAAAGGGCATACGCCAGAACGGTCGCACCCACAGGCTCCAGGTATCCCAGTATTGCCGCCTCATTTGCCTTTACCGTTCGAAACCCCTGAACATACAGCAGGGGTGCTATGGTGGAGTGTACAATGCCCATGGTTATCAGGTACGGCAGGTACTCCATTGACACCTGTACCCTCAAGACAAAGGGCAGGAGGACAAGGGAAACGATACCATTTTGAATGAATGTTATAAACAGGGAAGAATACAGGGGTGCTATCCTTCTGATAATAAGAATCAGGAATGCATATGCGAGCCCCGAAAGTGCGCCTGCAATTATTCCACGGTGCTCTCTGCTGTAGTGAAACGTCTCACCGGCCTGGGGGGACCCGCCGAGGATCAGCCACAGTCCGATTGATGAAATCAGTATTGCGAGCCACGTTGTTTTGTGCAGTCTCTCTTTCAACAGCACAGGGGCAAGGACTGCTACAAAGACAGGGGCAGTATAGTGCGTAAGCACGGCATTGGCTATGGTCGTATTTCTGAAGGCATAGTAGAAGAGCAAAGCGTTTGCCATAAAACACAGCGGTGAGAGCACGAGGAAGAGCGCATTTTTCATGCCTCCCCCGGATTGCCTTTCCTTTTTAAATAATCCCGTTGCTGCTAACAGTAAGAACTGAAGGCACCCTGCGATAAGAGACACATAAAAGACAATGCAATGGTTCGGCAGTTCAATTTTCCGTATGAAAATCCCGAGGGAACTCCAGAGAAGGATTGCTGTAATGATCTTCAGATATCCCATTTTATTAATGCATGTCCAAAAGGTGACCTTTAACGCAAGGACTGATGACGGTCAATAACCGTAGATTTGGGACCCCGGTTGTGAATACTATTTTTTAAATTTCTTTTTCAGCGCCTTTTCAACCGCTTCAGGTACGAGGTCCCTGACAGCACCCCCGAAAGAAGCGACTTCCTTGACAAGCGTTGAAGAAAGGAATATGTATTCCTGGCTCGGCATCATAAAAACCGTTTCAATGCTCGCATCCAGGTGTCTGTTCATAATTGCCATTTGCAGCTCATATTCAAAATCTGAAACCGCCCGCAATCCCCTGATGATTGCCGCACTTTTCCGGGTCCTGGCATAATTGACCACAAGATTGTTGAACGTATCTGCCCTTGCCCCCTTCAGGTTAGTGATGGAACGGGATATCAATACAACCCTTTCATCAATTGAAAACAGGGGCTGCTTTTTCTGGCTTTGCGCAACAGCGATTATCACCTCATCAAATATTTTCAGGGTCCTTTGAACGAGGTCTATATGTCCGTTGGTAATAGGATCGAATGTGCCGGGATAGATTGCGACTCGGCTATGCGTGTCCTTTGTCATGATGTATCATACCCCCTTTTCTTTCAGCAACGGCGTAACAATTTATTATACAGATTACCGCATATATGGTTTCACCTGTGTTCCGCGGTCTGAAATAAACTCAATACCGTGTCGCCATAGCAGTATTCCTTTACTTTACGGAGTCCTTCCAGGGTATCGGGCAGCGGCTTTTTTGTAAAATGTTCTGCAACGGCGATCCCCTCCCGGGACAGAATGCGCGATGCCCCGATTGCAGCCAGTGCATCCATGATTTCATCTGTGTGATAGGGCGGGTCCAGAAAAATTATATCAAAGGACAGCTCCTGCAGGGCTGCCCAGTGAATAAAGGAGATGGCTTTTTTCGTCATGACAGTGGTTTTGTGAGAATCACGGTATTTCTTTATGCGTTCACAAATCTTCATCCCGTTTCCCCTGCTCTCGTCAACGAAAAAAACTTCTCCGGCCCCTTCGTTCAGCGCCTCGATGCCCACAGCCCCGGTCCCGGAATACAGGTCAAGAAAACGGGCATTTTGAATTTTCCCCCGCACAATATCAAACAGAGCTTCCCTCACCTTGCCTGAAGTCGGCCGCAGGGATTTCTTTTTTTTATGGGTTTTCATTGTTGATAAAAAAGACCTTCCCGCAAAAAATAATTACACGAATACTATCATACAAGGAGCTGAGAAAAAATGCGGGACCGTTGAGCAGTTGCTGGAAATTGTATGGATTATATGCTGGCAGAGTGATTTTTCGCATCAGGTACACTCCATGATCACGGGACATTCAGAGGGAGAAAAATAATTAAAATAATCTTTATATTACAAGATGTTAGGGCTATTGACAGGCAGACTGATGTGTGCTATATAACAATTAAGAAGGCGATAAAACCGCATTGGCGGTAGCCTGATACGTTGGCGGTGCTCCATTCAGTCAACAAAAGAAAGGAGGGGTGAATATGACAGCGGAGAAAATCAAAACAGGAGAAAAGGAAGGTCTGGCTCCGTATCGTCCCTCCGGGTGGATTGCTCCTATTGTGAGAATGGAAGAGATGTTTGACGAATTCTTCCGGAAACCCATGGGTCGTACCATGTGGCCGGAATTACCCCGGATGTTTGCAGAAGCAGAGCCGACTCCCACAGTGGACATCTACGAAGCAGGAGATGACATTATTGTTAAATCCGATCTTCCCGGGATCGCAAAAGAGGATATTGAAGTGAACCTCACCGATGACACGATCACGATTTCAGGTGAGAAAAAGAAAGAGGAAAAGATCGAGAAAAAAGATTATTTCCGTCTGGAGCGTGCATACGGATCGTTTAAGCGTTCATTTGCACTTCCGGCTGAGGTTCAGACCACGAAGGCAGTGGCCACCTTTAAGGACGGGGTGCTTGAAGTAAAGATCCCGAAGTCAGAAACAGCGAAGAAAAAGGAACGCAAAATAAAAATTGAATGACCGGTGAGGGGGCGGTAGGCAGCAGTTCAGCGGTACGGAGATGGGCAAATTAAACAAATTTCCTTCATTTCTTGACTGCTGATCATGCCCTGCTTCCCCTTTTTTCTTCACTGTCTATAATGTGCAGGTAGCCAATATCCTGCCATTTTCTTCCCAGCAATTTACAGCCGAACTTGTCCGCTTCCAGCGGATCGGCAGAACCGTAGATCATGTTAAGGGGCGGGTTGACAGGACTACCAGAAAGATGGTGCCCCTTCATGCCTATTGATGCATCAACAATGGCCCAGGCGGGCCTTATGACGTTGATAATATCGACTATGCAGCCATGGGTGTCATATTTATGTATGTTCGATTTCTTATACGTCCAGTATCCTGAGTAATGGGTTTCCGGCAGTATCCCTACCATATTTTTCAGACTTATGGTTGCCCCGCACAATGCATGTTCTTTAAGCACGGGAACGGAGATGATAAACCTGCCCAGGAGAATTTCCGGGACCATTATCTTTTCCCACACATGATGGTTCATTACAGGCAGTGTGACGGTTTTTTCCCTGTCAAGATCCACAAGACAGGCCCCCAGCCTCGAGTATCCCAGTTTTTTGAAATTATCGGCGGTGTCCCCTGAGCCCGAACCTTCAGCAATAATTACCTCTGTTATTCCCGCTTTCTTTAATGCTTGCAGTATTCCCTCAATAACGCGCACATCGGTTGTTACAGGAGGTGCTGATGGTTCCACGAGATTGGGCTTGATGACA
>JBFKMY010000037.1:0-11930 GCA_041629615.1 Thermodesulfovibrionia bacterium
CATCGGTCCTCACCTGAGCGCTCCACTCAAACTTTATCTTATTGTCGATCATGGCATTCAGTAATGTTTTGGTCCTCTTCTTATTGGCAGCGAAATTATCATCAATAAAAAATACATGGCCCTTATGGGAAGAAGCAGCGTTGAGCTCCTCTATGACCCTGTCAATGGACTTGAACCGGTATTGTCTGCCGAACATGGGGATTACGGAACAGAACCTGCAGGCAAAAGGGCATCCCCTTGATGTAGCGATAGGCACGACCCTCGCCTTCTCCGCCCATTTATACACAATGCTGAAGTCCGGGATTGGTGCCTCATTGAGGTCTCCGAGAAGTTCCCTGTCAGGGGTATGCACTGGTTCATGGTTGCTGTTTTTAAAGGACAGCCCCCGGATCGAATCAAGGGGTTTCCCTTCATTGAGATGGTGGAGAAGTTCAACGAGCGTCTCTTCACCCTCACCCCTGACCACATAATCTGCATATAAAAGGCTTTCTTCCGGAAGAAACGTAGAGTGTACCCCGCCAAGGACAACGGGAATTCCCTGCCTTCTAAATCTTTCTGCCAGCTGGAAAGCGCGTACTGCTGTTGAAGAAATGGCCGAGATACAGATCATGTCCGCATCCTCCATTTGTTTCCAGTCAGGCGCGGCAAGATCCTCGATAAAAACTTTTGTCCTGTACCCGTGGTTTTTTAAAATCGTGGCCAGAAGAATTGAACCCAGTCTGGGGAGAACGGTAAAACTGAAAATATGAGACCCGGGTGACTTCGCTTCTATAAAATAAATATTTCTTATTTGTTTTGACATTATTCTTTTCCTTCCTGTTTTCCTTGCTTCTGTTTCATCATTAACATGTATAGCATATCATAGTATACACGTTTCGACAATATTATCCTGATTGTATGGATTTTCGCTGAAAAAGGGAAGAGATGGTTGCGAAAAAAAAGGGTGAGGATTATTCCTCACCCTTTCAGGCTGCTTTACTGTGGCATTATTTTAATACATACCGCCCATACCGCCGCCCATGCCGCCCATGCCGCCCATTCCTCCGGGAGGCATGTCCATGCCCTTGGTTTCTTCGGGCATATCGGCTATCATTACGCTTGTCGTCAGCATCAGGGCAGCTACGGACGCTGCGTTCTGAAGAGCGAACCTCGTGACCTTTGTCGGGTCAATGATCCCGGCTTCGATCATATCGGCGTATTCCTCGGCATTGGCGTCAAAACCGAAGTTTTTATTGCTGTTGTTTTTGACCTTGTCAACAATAACAGAGCCTTCGAGGCCCGCATTTGTCACAATCTGACGGATAGGCTCTTCGAGTGCTCTCTTGATTATGTCCACACCGATCTGCTGGTCAACATCATCGAGCTTTAACTTGTCTAAAACGGGAATAGTCCTCAACAGGGCAACGCCTCCGCCTGCTACGATACCTTCCTCTACCGCTGCCCGGGTTGCATGAAGTGCATCTTCAACCCTGGCCTTTTTCTCTTTCATTTCCGTCTCCGTAGCAGCACCGACATTGATGACGGCAACACCGCCGACAATCTTTGCAAGGCGCTCCTGAAGTTTTTCCCTGTCATAATCAGAAGAGGTCTCATCAATCTGGGTCTTGATCTGTTTTACACGGCCCTGAATCTTGCTGGCATCTCCGGCACCTTCAACAATCGTTGTGTTCTCTTTGTCAATGGTGATCTTTTTTGCCTTTCCAAGGTCATCTATCGTAATGCTTTCGAGCTTGATCCCTAAATCCTCTGAAATCATTGTTCCGCCCGTAAGTATTGCAATGTCCTCAAGCATTGCCTTCCTCCTGTCACCAAAACCCGGGGCCTTCACAGCACATACCTGCAATGTCCCGCGGAGCTTGTTTACAACGAGTGTGGCAAGCGCTTCACCTTCTACCTCCTCGGCAATGATCATGAGGGGTCTGCCCATTTTTGCGGTCTGTTCGAGAATGGGAAGCAGGTCTTTCATGGAGCTTATCTTCTTCTCGTTAATGAGAATGAAGACATCCTCCATGGAGCATTCCATCCTTTCAGGGTCTGTTACGAAATAGGGTGAGATATACCCCCTGTCAAACTGCATTCCTTCCACGACGTCAAGGGTTGTCAGCATGCTTTTTGCTTCTTCAACGGTAATAACGCCGTCCTTTCCAACCTTGTCCATTGCATCGGCAATCAACGCGCCGATTTCAGAATCATTATTGGCAGAAATTGTCCCTACCTGTGCAATCTCTTTTTTCTCCTGGATTGCCTTGCTGTTTTTCTTGAGCTCATCAACCACGGCAACAACGGCCTTTTCTATTCCTCTCTTGATTTCCATGGTATTTGCGCCTGCTGCAGCGTGTTTAATTCCTTCTTTGTAGATTGAATATGCGAGAACGGTCGCTGTTGTTGTACCGTCTCCGGCCACATCGGATGTTTTGCTCGCCACTTCTCTTACGAGCTGGGCACCCATGTTTTCATAGGGGTCTTTTAATTCTATCTCCTTGGCTACGGTCACCCCGTCCTTTGTGATGGTGGGAGCGCCGAATTTTTTATCAAGGACCGCGTTTCTCCCTTTCGGCCCGAGGGTGGCCTTTACCGCGTCACTTAAGGTGTTTACCCCCTTGAGTATTGATTTCCTTGCGTCTTCTCCAAAAAGCAACTGTTTTGCCATCTTATCCTCCTTTAGAACAAGTCAATGTATGTCTTCTTATTTTGCTACTATTCCGAGAATATCATCTTCCCGTATTATGAGATATTCCGTATCGTCAATGTTTATCTTTGACCCGGAATATTTTTCAAACAGTACGATGTCGCCTACCTTCACCTCCATTTTCTGGACCTTGCCATCATCGGTGATTTTGCCGGAACCTACTGCCACAACTTCTCCTTTTTGAGGTTTTTCTTTTGCTGTGTCAGGAATATAGATTCCTCCCGAGCTCTTTTCAGGTTCGTCGGAATATTTGACCACGACTCTGTCTTTCAGCGGTCTCAAGTTCATAGTTACCTCTCCTTTCATAATGAAATGAATTGTTTTTCTGATACGTACAGGTTTTAAAGTGATATTAGCACTCTGATGAGGCGAGTGCTAATATAATATTTCCTGCTTAGTAAGACAAGGCTTTATTTAGCCTGAAAAAGGGGATAATTGGATAAATATGGGTAAATAAGGCATACAATCTAAATTTTAATCAGTATTTCTAATTATTTCTTTGAATGAGGCTATTTGCATAGCGTTTTATCCGATGTATGAATATTCTGCAGGGCACATTACTCATAGAATGCCTGCCTTCTTTTGTCCTTCATAAAGACCTTTATCATTAAGATTCCAAAGACAAAACCACCGATGTGGGCAAACCATGCAACCCCTCCCTGTCCGGCTGCTCCTGTGCTCAGTAGTCCATTTATGAACTGGATCGCTATCCAGAAGCCGATGACAAATATTGCCGGCAGCCTTACAACCTGTACAAAGAAAAGGAGAAAAATAAGGGTATGGACCCGCGCATGAGGAAACAGGAGGATATAAGCACCCAGTATGCCGGCCACCGCACCGCTTGCGCCTATCATTGGCACAGTGGACACAGGATCCGTCAATGCATGGGCATAGGCTGCTGCAAATCCGCAGAGGAGATAGAACAGGATGAATTTCACGTATCCCAGCTTGTCCTCGATATTGTTTCCGAATATCCAGAGATAAAGCATATTTGTTCCAAGGTGGAGCAGCCCCCCGTGCATAAACATCGACGTAACAACAGTGAGCAGCGGATGGACAGGCTGGACGGTCCTGAACGTCAAAAGGAAATGGGGGATAGCACCATATGCATGTGCAGTCCCTGCCGGGTCGGGCAGAAGCAATTGATATATGAATATGACTATGTTTGCTGCAATGAGAATAATTGTTATGACGGGAAAATGTCTTGTCGGGTTATCGTCTTTAAAGGGGATCACGATCAATGAAATTAACTAAACAGGGGGGGCTTTGTCAATTTTCTGTCCTTTCTCATTTTTGCTTTCGCACTTCCCTGCGTCAGGACTTTTTCCCCGTTTAAGTGATATAATAAATATGGAAAGGGGGCGACAGGCTTCGACGGGGGTTGCGAGGTCTAAGTTGCATGCCGTGGCACTGTCACCACGTAAAAAGGCAGTACAAAACACAAACGCCAACAACGAACTGGCACTCGCAGCTTAATTTAGCTGTGCGCTTCACCGGGAACACCTGCTACCCGGACAGAGGCGTCGATCAGCAGGCTGGTCTGAAGGGAGCGCCCTTGACCTTCAGGCGAGATTCAGAGGGATAGGATCCGGAAAAGTCCTCTTACCGGCGTTTCCGGTTCAGAAAATCAACAGGTAAGACAAGCATGTAGACGCTTAGAAGGAGCGCTTCCGGACCCGGGTTCGATTCCCGGCGCCTCCACCAATCAAATGGGCTCTGTGTACAATCGCCCCTGTGATTTGTCTTTCCACATTGCCTGATCTTCTCACCGTATTTAGCTTAATCACCTATTATGGACCCGCAGGCAGATAAAGGATATCGTCTTGTATGCAAATGCAAACAATCTTATGTTACTGGAGGAGAAGGAGTGGATTTCTTACATTAAGCGCAGGCTTATTTTTGAAAGGATTATAGAGAGGATCACCGATTAAAATAATTCTCCACGAGAGAAATGGATTTGACAAAGTAAATACCTCCGCTAATGTGTAATTGCCACTCATTAAAAGAGGAAAGAATACAGAAGGAGGTGGAAATGCCTGGAGATACGGCTCGGCAACTGGTCCAAGAGTACCAATGACCCCTTTTTCTATCATGCGTTGTACCCAGTACTCAGATTTTGGATTATGAATTGATACAGCCTCAGAACTTGCAACGTGATACCCTATCGCGCCTTTTGACCACTCAAAGGCATCGATGTATTTTGCAAGGCTATACCATCCGCAGTAAAGAGCAGCATCTGGCGCATCACCCTCCTGAAACACTTGAGGGCGGTTATCAAGCACAACAGGCAATGAACTCTTTTGCAGTATCATTGCAGTTTTCCTGATGTCGTGATCAAACGTGCTGTAATCATCACTGCCTGTTTTCCCGCGAGCATCAAGATAAACTTTTCCCGAAAGTCCCGATTTTTCAACTTCGATAGATGTCCGGATTAATCCATGCGCTAATTCCGGTGTTGGTGCATCAATTCTACTGACCATAAGGACCGTACTAAAGTAAGCGGCATTGCGGCCTTTGTATGGAAGAAACTGAGGGTTTGGAAGAAAGCTTGAAAGAGAGTAATCAGGTGCAAGTACCAGGGTAAGTTCAGAATCTACAGCCGAAATTGTGTCAGAGCCGTCCAATTGACTAATTTTAAAATTCAGCTGGTTAATTTCTGAATTCAGTTTTCCAATTTTCTTGCTTAATTCCTTATTTAAATCAGCACCTTGTCTTTTTATCTTCTGAAGCTTAGAGCGCTCTTGTTGTTTCCGGTTTCTTCTTTGAAGTAACTCTTTAAAATCATCCGTAACAATCAGAGATTTCATGGCATTTATTCTCAGGGGGATTCCATATGTTGTTACGATGCAACGGATTTTTTCTCCACGACTAAAAAGGCTGTTTATGGAATTCCTCAATGGTGCTGCAATATATTCTTCATAATCCGTTCTGGATATACTTTCATGCGTAGCAACATCAATTTTAATAAGATGATGTGAGGGGAGTTTTCGGAGATTAATGTATAGCGTGCCAATTTCAATTGATTGAGATGACTGAGCATTTACCAGTACTACGATCTCTTCCGGTACAAGCGAGGCTTCTGTTAAAAAGGGAGATAGATAAATTAAGCAAAAGATACAAATAACAGAAGCAATGAATTTTTCGTTCTTTCTCATCATGATTACTATTATAGTATGGATAACTTCTTGGGAGTGGTGTCTCCATTATTCAGTCCGCAGAGGCGCATCGTTGTCCGTGACAAAAGGACAGAACCATGGCGAGGTCTTCTCATCCGTTCTGAAATTATACCAAAATTCATAACAGGTACAGCGGCCCTGTCTTGCGATTGTTTTAAAAACCTAATAATGTATAATGTTAATAATCAATAACTTTACGTGAGAGGAAATTTATCTTATGGCCTATCCAAGAATACTTGCCATGATTATGGCCGGGGGAAAGGGCGAACGGCTTTTTCCCCTGACATTTGAACGTTCCAAGCCGGCGGTCCCCTTTGGCGGGCGCTACCGGATAGTAGATTTTGTGCTCAGTAATCTCATTAATTCGCACATTTATTCGATCTATCTCCTTGTTCAGTACAAGTCCCAGTCCTTAATTGAATACGTACGGGAAAACTGGGGCCTTTCCGCCCTTATGCCTGACCATTTTGTGACCGTTGTGCCTCCTCAGATGCGGTACGGTACGGACTGGTTTCAGGGAACGGCTAATGCTGTATTTCAGAACATGAATCTGATCCGTCAGCACAAACCGGAACTGGTCATAGTATTTGGAGCTGACCATGTATACCGTATGGACATTCGGCAGATGATTGATTTTCATCTTGATCATAATGCTGATGTATCCGTCGCTGCAATGCCGGTGCCCATTGAACAGGCCAGTGCCTTTGGAATTGTAGACGCTGATAATAATGGGCGGATAAAGGATTTTATAGAGAAACCTGCCAGTCCTCCGCCAATGCCGAATGATAAAACAAGGGCCTACTGCTCGATGGGAAATTATATTTTTAATACCGATGCCCTGATTAAGGGGCTTATTCAGGCTGAACGCAATAAGGAGAATGATTTTGGGAAACATGTCATCCCCAATCTTTTACGCGGGGGAGACAATCTCTATGCATACGACTTTGCAACAAGCACGATCCCGGGAGCTAAAGATTTCGAGGAACGGGGGTACTGGAGGGATGTAGGGAACATAAAGGCCTTCTGGGACGCCCATCAGGACATGCTGGGAGATGCCCCTCTTTTTGATATAAACAATGAACGGTGGCCTGTCCGGGCATCGCGAAACGATCTTCCTGCTACAAAAATCATGGGCGGAGAAATCACAAACAGCATTATTGCCGAGGGGACAATGATAAAGAGGGCTAAAATAATCAATTCAGTCATTCGAAGGGGCGTGGTAATCGAAGATGATGTAGAGGTCAGGGACTCGATCATTATGGACCAGGTCGTGCTCAGGAAGGGATGCATGATGAATAAGACCATTGTCGACTCTTACAATATTATTGATGAGGGCGTGAAGATCGGTCATGACAGCAGGGAGCCCTATTTTCGTGCTACCATGGATGCGTCCGGGATATGGATTGTTGCCAGCGAGAAGCAGACGGGAAGACTTTAACTCTTTGATATTTTTTACTGCATGGGAAAGGATAAAGCTGAGATGAAGAAGAAACAAAGAAAAGCCTCCTGTCCGGGCAGCAGGGCGCCGTTAGATCCGCAGCCCATAAAAAAGGGCATGACCGTTGACCAGGTAATGGACAGTTCCATGTTTTCATTCAATGCAGGCACATTTCGAAAGGCCTGTGAATTGTTTGCAGAACACATAGCAAAGGAAAATGTAAGGATAGGAGTTTCCCTTTCAGGCGCTCTGGTGCCGGCCGGCATCGGACGCAGCTGCTTGATTCCGCTCGTGCAGGCCGGGCTCATCGACTGGATGGTATCAACGGGCGCGAATTTATATCATGATCTTCACTATGCACTGGGCTATCAGTTTTGTGAAGGACGTGCGGCGGTTGACGACGGACAGTTGCGCGAAAAGGGGATCATCAGGATTTATGACATTTTTATGGATTACAATGCCCTGCTCGATACGGACAATTTTATTCGTGAAACACTCCGGCGGGAACGAAAAAATATTCCCGACCCCTGTTCAAGCGCCGACATACACGCTGTGCTGGGAAGAGAAATCGCAAAGATCAGCCCCGAGCTGAAGGAAGAAAGTCTTCTGGCTGTTGCCTATGAAGCCGGGGTGCCTGTTCATACGTCATCGCCGGCAGACTCAAGTATTGGAATGAATATGGCTGCGCTGATGCTCGAAGGAGAACCGGTCCCGATGGAGACCCATCAGGACATTAATGAAGTAACAGGCTATGTGTATGACATCAAGAAGCAGGGCGGCAGGAGCGCTGTTCTGCTCATTGGGGGCGGCAGCCCCAAAAATTTTGTCCTTCAGACAGAGCCGCATATACAGGAGGTCCTCGGACTTCCCGAGGAGGGGCACGACTTTTTTATTCAGTTCACCGATGCACGGCCGGACACGGGAGGCCTCAGCGGGGCAACACCTTCCGAAGCGGTGTCCTGGGGAAAAATAGATCCTTCTGCACTTTCCCGTACCATTGTATCCTATGGGGATTGCAGCCTCATGATGCCCTTTTTTGTGAGTTATGTTTTAAATAAATCCAGTACAAGACCGGTCTCGCGGTTAAATGACAGGCGTGATCACCTCGTGCAGCAATTAAGGGATGATTACAGAAAAAAGGGATGATCCCGGCCCCTGTTTATTGTCGGACCAGTTTCATGCCGGGCATCCGCTCTTTAAATGCGACTCCTATGCAGTCTGTTTCACATGTATCGCACGATCCTACACTCCGGATCACGATACTGCTGCCTTTTATTTCCACTAACTCCGCATAACTCCCATGGGGTTCTATCAACCAGTTTACATTATGCAGGACATCCAGTACCTGTTTTCTTATGTTGTCCATAGATTCAATAGGTAACCGGCAAAAATTTCACTTTAAAAATAGTGTGATCCATGACGGCATCACGGTCAGGATATATGATTCTCAATACTCAAGATCACCTCTGATTTCTCCCGAAGCCCCGATACTTATCAGCTTTGTATAGTGTGTGGAATAGAGGTGATTCACCTTATCCGGGTTCCCGTGCATTGCCAGAACATTGGCCATGTACAGGGTATGGTCACCTGTTTCAACCTGTTTCACGATCCTGCACTCATAGGCAACGGTGGAACCGTCTATCACAGGAGGTTTCACAAACTTCGAATGGACAGGCCTGAACTCTGTTTCCTGGAACTTGTCTACCTGTCTTCCGCTTTTGGTCCCGCATATCCACGCATCCTTTGCCTGGTCCTCTGAGGGAAAGCACAGCACGAACTCTTTATTGTGTTCCAGGCATTCATGGGAATATCTCTGATGACCTACTGCTATTGCCATCATCAACGGGTCCCATGACGTGAACATCCACCAGGAAAGGCCGATAATATTGGGCCGCTCTCTTTTATCAAGCGTTACCGCCAATACATAGGGAAACGGCGAGGCCAGCTCAAATGCCTCATGTCTGTCCAGTTCTTTCATCATTGCGCTCCTGTATGATTCAGGTTATTAAATCCGGTTCCTTCTATTGAAGGGTTCATAATTCGTCATGCCAGTAACACAGAAATTATCCCGACTATGAATATTCCGTCAAATACCCCGGCGCCCCCGATACTGAGAAAAGCAACACCCGATGCCCTTACCTGGTGCAGGCGCAGCATATCAGCACCAATGAGTGTCCCCATGACCCCCGAGATGTATGCTACAGCAGGTGCATTGCCCCTCCCGGCAAACATAAGTGCAGCAAGTGCGGCAATAATAGGGGGAATAAAGGCAGGAATCACGATCCCTACACCTCTGACCGGTTTGCTGAGAAAATAGGAGAAGATCGTTGTCACGGCCGTTGCCAGTAAAACAGGGCCGGCGTTTACCTTTAAAAAAAGATACGCGCACAATATGCCCGGCAGAATGGCTCCTCCCACGTTCAGGGCAATAATCTGTTCCTGTTCAAATGCCGGTATCTTTAAACCAAAGAATCTGTTGACCATGGATGTCATATCATCGGGTTCCGGGGAGAAGCCGAGTTTCTTTCTGTATACCGGGATATTGATTAAACTCCCCATGAGAGAGAACCAGAAAAACACCAGTCCGGCAAAGGGGCTCAGCCCCAATTTCGCAAATGTTACCGCAGGAAGCATAAAGATGAGGAAAGGGATGATGAGTAAAAAGAGAAAAAAAATGGCAAGAGATATGGGAAGAAAATACATGCTATTTTCCTTTATATCCTGGGTCAGGCGCGCATCATGCCCTGTTGATGAATGTAAGAATCACTTTAATGATATACCATACTTGTCAAATATTACATTTACATAACAAACGGGATCGTACTCCCTTACCTTTTATCGTCCTGTGCTCCCGGCAGAAGAAGAGTCCAGGAGCCCTTCCACCTCCTGTAAGGATGGAATTCCTGCCCTTCCTCCGAGCTTTCTGCATTTGAGTGCTGCAAAGGCCGAGGCAAAACGCACTACGTCTTTAATGTGCCACCCCTGAAGGAGCCCGTAAATGTAGCCTCCGTGAAAAACATCACCTGCGCCTGTCGTATCAACAACGTCAACAGGAAAGGCCTGTGTCCGGAATATTTCATCTCCGGAAAATGTTATGCTCCCCTCTTTGCCCAGAGTAATGGTAACTGCCTTGACGCCAGAGGACGTCATGCTCCTAACTGCTTTTTCAGGGCAAAAGGACTGTTCACCGGATGCATGTTCTTTTCCATTATGAGCTAATTCCCGGGCAAATTCCTCCGAGCCCACGACATAGTCGCACAGTGCCGCAAGTTCCCGCATCCCCTTCCGCAGCCTGCCGGCATCGAGCATGGCGGGAACATGCATTTCCCGGGCTTTTTTTACGGCATAAAGAGAAGCATCCGCCATAAGTCCATCAACAATGAGAAAATCTGCATTAACGAGAAAATCATCGGGAATTTCATCGGGCTGCAGGGGATCAGAGGATGGCCGCTTCCAGAAGATTGTCCTCTGCCCGCTGCTTTGATCCACACAGATAAAAGCGATCTGTGATTCAGACCGGGGCCTTGATAAGAGTCCTTTGACATCTATTTTTTCTGATAAAAGGGAGTCAGTGATTATACCCCCGGCCTCGTCGTCACCGATGATGCCGTAAAAACTGCAGTCAGCCCCGAGCCTTGCCAGACTGACAAGTGCCGTGGCCACCGGACCGCCTCCGGCCTTTGTCCATTCCAGGACTTCTTTTTTGGTGTCCGGCGCAGGAAAGGAATCGACAATAAATAAACTATCAAGCGAACATTGACCGATGCCGACAACTTTCATTTTACACTATCAGTTTAAAAGGATTAAAAGGGAGTTCGTTCATAAGCCCGATATTATTCCCTGCAATTGTACCATAACATATATTCCCGGAACAATTTTCAGTGCCCTGTACTTTCCATGAATCCCCGGTAAACTTGACTACCTGTAAGGGTATCTTTTATTCTTACGTTCATGGGAAAACTCTGGTCAGGACGATTCAAGGAAGCAACGGAAAAAACGGTGGAAGACTTTACGGAGTCCATTTCCTTTGACGCGCGTTTATGGAGACATGACATAGAGGGGAGTATTGCCCATGTGAGGATGCTTGGCAGGCAGAATATTATCACCCGGAAGGATATGGATCTGATTATTAAAGGTCTTGCTGACATAAGGGCGGAGATTGAACAGGGGAGGTTCAGATTTAAGGAAAGTCTCGAAGATGTGCATATGAATATAGAGAATGCCCTGATCAGGAAGATCGGGCCCGCGGGCGGTAAGGTCCATACTGCGCGAAGCAGGAATGACCAGGTGGCCCTTGACATGAGATTGTACATGAGGGATGAGATCAGGAAAATTATACAATTGATGAAGGGCCTTCAGAAGCGGATTGTTGCTGCGGCTGAAAAACACATTGATATTATTATGCCGGGATATACCCATCTTCAGAGGGCCCAGCCTGTGCTGCTCTCGCACCATCTGCTTGCATATTATGAGATGCTGGAGCGGGACAGGGCGCGTTTTGAAGATTGTTTGATCAGGGTAAATGTGCTGCCCCTCGGATCAGCGGCATTAGCCGGAACAACGCTTCCCATTGACAGAAAGTACGTTGCCAGACTATTGAAATTCCCTGCGATATCAGAAAACAGTA
>JBFKMY010000038.1:0-11897 GCA_041629615.1 Thermodesulfovibrionia bacterium
GAACATTATCTATGCAACTCACCCTGACATACGGACTTTGAAAAATGGACTATCTCTTCTGATTAAATAAAAATTACTTATATGGTTATTAATTGGTATATTCTTTGCATTGCTGAAATAAGACGGACAATGATAAAAAGAATTTTAATCGCGAATGATGAACCATTAGAGTGCTTCCTTATGTCCCGGGCCCTTGTGTGCGTCTGTGATTTTCACGGAGAAATTAAAATTGTCCGGAACGGAAAAGATGCCATTAAAGAAATCATCCGTTGTGCATACAGTATATGTTTTCTTGACATGAATCTCCCTGATCTGGACGGACTGGATGTGATGAAGCACATAAAAAAGATATCCCCTGAAACCAATATTGTCCTCATGACCGCGGGTTCTGTCTCTGACGATGTGAACACGACAATAGAAGGGTATGCGTCCTTACTTGCATCCAAGCCGATCGATCTGTTTCAGATAAAAACATTTGTAAAACTCACATAGGGGTGGAATGTTTTTATTTCTTAACAGCTTTCCCGCAAAGAATCATTTATACTCTTCGACATTACAGATCATTTCAGAAACACTGTATAAGGAATATTCACCCTGAATAGTAACTATACACCGAAGCTTCCCGCCATAATACAGTCACTGCACTAAACAGGACACAGGACGCTCCTTTCGCATTGGAAGTAACAGACATGCTCCATATGAAGCAACACGTATGAAACATATCAGGAATTGTTTAATGAGGAATAACGAAGAGCTGTTCATAAGAAGCTTGCACATTTTCTCAGGACAACAATCGCAGGGAGAGCTTCTCAGCGGTACATTTACTTCGCGAATACGTTGGCATATTACTTGCATCGTTCAAATTAAGAACTTACAAATTCTTTTTAACATTATCAACACTATCAAAAAAGGGGGATACAAAATGCCCAACACAAGTTTAGGTTTCATCATTGCCGGTATTCTTATCATTTATTTTCTTTCGGTCTCAATCTATATTTTAAGGGAATACGAAAGAGGAGTTGTGTTCAGGCTGGGCCGTTTAATACCCGTTAAGGGGCCGGGTCTTGTGATAATCATACCGCTCATCGACAAGCTCGTAAAGGTAGGTATGCGAATAGTTGCAATGGATGTGCCTGTCCAGGACATAATCACAAAAGACAATGTAACGGTTAAAGTCAATGCAGTCTTATATTTCAGGCCTGTTGACCCGAATAAGGCAATCACGGAAGTTGAGGATTACCATTACGCAACATCACAGATATCCCAGACAACCCTCAGGAGCGTCATAGGCCAGAGTACCCTTGATGAGCTCCTTGGGAAAAGGGAGGATCTGAATTCAAGGCTTCAGCACATCATCGATGACCAGACAGAGCCCTGGGGCATAAAGGTTTCAACCGTTGAGGTAAAAAATGTTGACCTGCCGGTGGAAATGCAGCGGGCCATAGCGCGACAGGCAGAGGCGGAAAGGGAAAGAAGGGCCAAGGTCATTCACGCGGAAGGTGAATTTCAGGCCGCTGAAAAACTCGCAGGCGCAGCAGAGGTCCTCGGGAAACAACCCGCGTCACTTCAGCTCAGGTTCCTTCAGACCCTGACAGAAGTAGCTACCGAGAGGAATTCAACAACCATATTCCCTGTACCTATTGACCTTTTAACACCGTTCTTGCAGAACAATCATAAGAATCCTGTATAAGAGACCCGATGGTCCTGAGAACTGATATGCGTTTTGCAGGACACATACTGGCAAGAGTTGGATAAAGATAAATGGGAAAAATGAACAGAAGAGAATTTGTGAAACTTGCTGCAGTGACCGGGGCCGGTGCCCTCATGCCGCAGCCGTTAAAAGTGCTGGATGATGCGATAGGCCAGATAATCGGGACCACGGAGGAGGCCGGCAAATATGTTTATGTACCGAAGCCCATCAAAAAAGCAAGATTCGGCATGGTAATAGACCTTGGAAAATGCATAGGCTGCAGACGATGCATGTATGCCTGCAAGAGGGAAAACAACGTCTCTGCATCCATTTCTCCTCCCTATATCATGGTATTTGAAACCGAGGCTTCCACCGGCGTAACAGGCCACTTCCCTTCTCCTGAAGTGCTGGGAAAGGGGACAACAATGTATTACAGAAAGCTCCGAAAGGACAAATGGTACATGCCTGTACAGTGCAACCACTGCGATCATGCTCCCTGTGTTGAAGTCTGCCCTACCGGAGCCTCGTACAAGGACCCGGACGGGTTTGTACTGATCGATTACGAGAAATGCATAGGGTGCAGGTACTGCATGACGGCATGTCCCTATAATGCCCGGAGATTCAACTGGTGGGAACCGGAGGTCCATCATGATCTTAATCCCCTTGTGCCAATGCGCAGACACGGCGTGGTTGAGAAATGCACCTTCTGTGTTCACCGCACAAGAAAGGGAAGGTTTACGCGATGCGTGGAGGTATGCCCGAACAAGGCGAGGATATTCGGCAACTTTAATGATCCTGACAGCAGGGTTGCACAATTGATTGAAACGGAGAGGAACTTCCGGCTCAAGGAAGGGCTTAATACAGAGCCACGCATATGGTACCTTACAAAAACCAAGGAGAAGCGCATGGTATGGTCGCGGCCACTGCCTCCTCCAAAACATATCAGAGGGATCAAACATTGAAGAAAGTGACCGGATCGTTTTATACCTTCATTGCAATATTGCTGGCATTCATATGCTGGGGACAGTTCAACTGGCTGCGTTTTTTAACCCATGGTCCGGGACTCACAGGATCAAGCGATGTCGTGCCCTGGGGTATATACATTTCAGGGCTGGCATATTTTATCGGCGTAAGCGCAGGGGCAACCCTGTGCGGATTGCTGATACACGCCTTTGGACGTCATGACTACGAGCCGATGGGCGCCCGTGCGATTGTTCTGGGACTGCTCTGTGTCTTCGGGGCCACGCAATTTGTACTGGTTGACCTCGGGGTACCCTTCAGGGGCTTGAAGGTCCCTCTGCTGCTTCACAATCTGACCTCACTTTTTCTTGTTTCCTCAACCAGTTATTACGGGTTCATGGCAATATTGTCGGCGGAACTGTATTTCACGGTAAAAATTATACAGGGAAAGGCAAATGAAAGAGATAAAAAAATAGCAAAATGGCTCGGAATTCTCGCAGTCCCTTATGCCCTCTGGGTAGTCCATGCCTTCACCGGATCAATTTTTGGTGTGATCAAGGCGCGGGAAATGTGGAACACCCCCATGCTGCCGGTGCATTTCGTGATCTCCGCCCTTGCAAGCGGATTTGCCATGGTGATCCTTGTTTCAATCATCACTTCAAAAGTGGAAAAAAGGGAGCTCCTGAGCAGGGAGACCTATGAGCACATGGGGAAGGTGCTCGCTTTTTTTGTGTTAATTACGCTCTTTCTTGATTTCTTTGACTATTTTATTCTCAAGTACAGCAATACAAAGGAGTCAGAGGAGACATGGCATATTCTTACGACCAGGTATATCCCTGTATTTGTGACGAACATCGGAGGATTGTTCATTGCGTTTATCATACTTTTATTTAAAAAGGGAAGAACGGTCAATGGACTGTTAATCGCGACAATTATAGTACAGGTTGCGATCATGGCATATCGTATTGACCTTGTCTCGGTGGGGCAGATGGCACCGCTGTTTCCGGGTATGGGTCATCTGTACTATTATCCCACACTGTCCGAGATTTCCGTGGCGCTGGGGATTATCGCGCTGGTGGTCCTTCTTTACACTGTACTGACACATATCATTCCAATGGAGGAAAATGTTCCGGCAGCGAAACAGTCACATACGTTCAGAGATTCCGGGCCGGTCTTTCCAGTCAGGACAACAAAGAAAATATTAATGAATGAGAGATGGAGGTGAGACATTGAAGACGTCACCTGGGAGACTGAAAAAAACAAACAGCTTTTTTGTTAGTTACTGGGGTATCTGGCTTATCCTGGGGGTCTTATTTATATTCTTCGCTATGAAAATGACTGAAGAAACATCCCCGGTCAGGGAGGAATTAGAGGCTGCTGAACCTCATGATGCAACGGAATCCGGTGAACGCAGGTATGTCGGCGCAGAGAGGTGCAGGGATTGCCACTGGAGGGAATATGATACCTGGAAGAACACACTGCATTCCAAATTTTTTCAACCCTCAAGCACGCGTACAGTCATAGGAGATTTTGAAAGAAACAATACGCTGACGCTGAAAGTCACAGACAACGCGCCCAAATTCCCGGGCAGGGAAGTTACGAGCACGATGTTTAAAAAAGACGGAAAGTACTACGTCAAGACCGTGGGGCCTGACTGGGAGAACGCTGAATTCGAGATCATGCATGTCATCGGTATCGGACGAAGGCAGAACTATCTTACTGAATTCCCGAACGGGGAAATGCATGTGCTCCCTGTGGAATGGGACGTGCAGACCAGGACCTGGATCAACGTCAACGGTCTTGCAAATACCTTCCCCGGACAAGGTGATTTCTGGAGCGATACCGGACAGATCTGGCAGTTAAAATGCGGAGGCTGCCATGTCACGGGAATCAGTATAAATTATGACGAGATCAAGGACTCCTATGATACGACATGGTCGGACCGCGGAATAGCATGTGAGGCCTGCCATGGACCGGGCAGCGAACATGTCAGGGCTGCGAGCGTCTATTTCGAGGGAGAAAAGGACACAATTATCAATCCGGCAAAGCTGCCGTGGCGTCTCCGTGCAATGGTCTGCGGTCAGTGCCACAACTGGGGGTTAAGTACCGTTGAGACACTCCACCAGAAGGAAGGCGCTCCCCGGCATTACAGTTTTCCCTATGGATATAAGCCCGGCGAGGCATTGTATCTGTACTATGACAATGCGCCATACGGGGGAAAGATACATCATCAGCAGTACAACGAGTGGCAGGAGAGCGAACATGCAAAGGTAGGGCTCATGTGCACGAACTGTCATAATGTTCATCAAAAGGAAGACATCAAAGTGGCCATGACCAAGCTGACTCCTGACAGTCTCTGCATGGATTGTCATAAAACCTTGCAGAGAAGGGCGGCCCATAGAATCCATACCTTTGGCAGCTGTGTTGCCTGCCATATGCCCAAGACGGTAGAACATGAGCACAGCCATACATTTAAGTTTCTTTCGCCTGAGCTGAGCTTAAGAGCCGGCGGGGTTGACAAGCAGCCAAATTCCTGCAGCGGTTGTCATCATCATAAGGAAACTCCGTTAGAAAACCTTGTAGGATTCCTTGACGCTGCAAAAAAAGAAGATATGCCAAAGCCTTTTAATGCACACAGGATGACGAAACCAGTGAGTGAATAACAAGATATGATGAGGAGGGGCTGCACATTATGAGGAAATTACTCTATACAATTGCCATCATGGGAATATTACTTCATGCGCACTATGTGTATTCTGCGGAGAAGCCGCCGGAAAGTGCATCAGCCAGAAAAATGCCTGATCTGAAGTCCCAGTTCTTCTGCGGCTATTGTCATATCCTCACCTATCCAAAGGTCGTAAAAAAGGCGCATAAATCATGGCAGGATGGTAAACATAAGGAGGTCCCCTGTTCAGAGTGTCACTATCCACCCGGTCAAATTGATATAACAATCCCGGCACATGAAAACATTCCGAGAGATGAAGAGACGGCGTCAGGTAAGCGAACGGACATGGAATTTATGAAGACAGAACTGGAGGTCTTGTCCCGCCTCGTAACAATCCTGAATATGGAGGAATCGGTTGTAAGAACAAGGCCGAGGATCGACGACGGCAGCTGTACGACAAAGTGCCACCTTACGACCGGCATAGGGAAGGAAGGGGAATTCTGGACCAAAAAAATCAATTATGTCGAGTCTGAAAGGGAGGACAAGACAAAAAGAATAATCCCCTATGTCCACAAAACACATTTCGACAGGACAAAATTGGTAGAGGGACAGGAGATGCACTGTACTACATGTCATCAACGTGAAACCGGAAAGAAGCATTTTGAGGTCTCCAGCAAAAAGTGCTTTCTGTGTCACTTTAAAAATGCCCGGTTAAATGAAGAGCGGGCCAAATGTTCACTGTGCCATGAAATTCCCACAAAGCCCCTTCAAAGGCAAAAGAAAGAAGGCGGGGATGACAGTGAAAAACCGATTACCCATCAATCGCTTGAAGAGGCCAAAGTCAAATGCGACAGCTGTCATCTCCATATGATAAGAGGCAGCGGGACAATAAAGCAGGAAAAATGTCTTGCCTGCCATGATAATGAAGAGCCCATTACCAAAGAAGGGGTTAATAAAAAGCTCATGCATGAAAAACATGTTGCAGATCAGAATGCCGGTTGTTTTAACTGCCACGAGCCTATTGAACACGATCAGGGTGGAGACTCCATAGATTTTGCAAGGACTCAATGCCAGGCTTGCCATCCCGACCATCATAAATATCAGAAACTGCTCTTACTGGGAGAAAAAAGACCGGGCGTATCAAATATGCCCGGCCTCATGTATATGGTAAATACCAACTGCCTTGCATGCCATCAGGATGAAAGAATGCTCAATGGAGAAAAAGTTGCTCATGGAACCGGAAAAACATGCGCTGCCTGTCATACCGAGAAGCATGAGGGCATGGCAAAGGAGTGGAAGGAGAAAACCGAGGAAGTAATAAAAAATGCTTCAAAGATCAAAAAAGAGGCCATGGAAGTTATTGAAGCCGCAAAGGGGAACGTGCCGCAGGAGACAATAGACGAAGCAATGGAAATGGTAAAACAGGGTGAGGAAAATCTGAACATTGTTGAGTTTGGAGGCGGCGTTCATAATCAAAAATACTCTGTTATGCTTCTCGATGCTGCTATGGTAGGTTTCGAGGACGCCGTCTATCTTATTGAAGATGAGGAAGAAGGCGAAGAAGAGATGGAACTGGACTGCGAATGCGATGACGGTAAGCTCATATGTGCAGATGAGGACGCCGAAGAAGAGGCAGAACTCTACGCATGTGAATGCGATGAAGAAGGTGATGTTGTGTGCGACGAAGAAGCAGAAGAAGAGGAAGAAGGCGACGACGAGGAGGGTAATGAGGAGGAGGAAGATGAAGAAGACGAGGAAGAGGACGGAGAAGAGGATGACCAGGAAGAGGAAAATGAATCATGACAGAAATTCGATCCCATGATTACTTGAATTTTCATGATGTGTTAGCATCCCTGACATATTTAATGAATGGCATTTACTACGGGTCTCTCTCCTGTTACTGCCATGCCGATGCTTAGGCCGGAGCACTATAAACATGAAACGATCTGCAGTAATACTATTACTGCCATTAATAACTCTTATGAACTGTGTGTCTCTGCCCGAATTTCTGGAAATTGTTCCTGAGACACCTAAAGGAAGACGCATTGTACAGATTACACGTGTACCGGAGCCTGCTGCCGAAACCGCACAGGATGGTATTGAGGTCCCCCCTGCAGGCAGGGGGTGGCATACCATACACGGGAGAACGGTTAAAAAGAATTTTGAAGAAAACATGTTCTCCCGGAAAACAGATATATGTATTAAGTGCCACATGAAAAGCGAATATAGAATTTTTGACCCCCATAATCAGACCAATGCTGACGGCAGCATTATTGCAGAAAAATGCCTGTACTGCCATCTGGAGACACCTGACGTCAACGAGGCCGGCTTTAAAGATATTAAACTCAATGGAGATCCTGAAAGTCTCTGTCTCAGATGCCACAGTTCACTGTATAACCGGAAACACCCTCTCAATGCTGACCACATACGCAGGCCGTCCGGCAAGATGTTACAGATTATTAAATGGTCAGAATCGATGATGGGCGTGACTCTTCCACTAAATTACGATGGAAAAATCATGTGTGCTACCTGTCATAATCCACATGAAAAAGGGGTAATCCCTGCAAAGAAAGTCGGGGCAAAAGGTGCAGGCGAGAAATTCAGGGTGCGTCTGCCTGAACAACCTGAGGTGCCTGAAGATCAGGCGTCAATTACGAAATTCGCTGTTCGTCTGCCTGGACAGGGTGACCAGATATGTCTGGCATGTCATAGAGATAAATAAGGAGGAGAATAAACTCGCCTGATAGGAAAGAATGCGTACCGGAAAAACAACTCATGACAAAGCATGTAAAAAAAGCACAGGAGTAAGAAAGGAGGCAATCATGAAGAAAAAGGATTCCATGTCCCGTCGCGATTTGATCAAGGGCGGCGGTGCTGTTGTTGCGGCTGTTGCAGCAACAGGCATATTGACTGATGAGGTCGGGGCTGCAAAAAAGAAAAAGAAGAAAAGGTCGAAAGAGGAACTTGCCCGCTGGGCAATGGTGGTAGACCTCAGAAAATGTATTGGATGCAGGGGATGCTGTGTTGCAGACAAGGCAGAATACGATGCTGCCTTGGGAAGGTATAACACTGTTGTTAAAAATGTTGAATGGGGCACCTATCCCTCTCCACAAAAACATTTTGTTCCCCGTCTGTGCAATCATTGTGCAGGCGACGAGACGAAGGAATGGCAGGTGCCGCCCTGCGTTGAAGCGTGCCCTGAAGCAAAAAGCGGTGAAAGGAAAAAAATGGGGAGAGAAAATTACAGGACAGGTGCTACGTATAAAAGACCTGACGGATTGATTCTGATCGAAGCGGAATTATGCATCGGCTGCTACAAGTGCGTTGACGCATGCCCCTATGGAGTGCGCTCTCCTGACCCTAATGTAAAGCTCACCCGGGCGGACAGGGAAAAGGACATCGGCGTCGGCAAATGCACTTTCTGCAGGCACCGCATTGATGAGAAGATTACCACTTCATGCACGAATACCTGTCAGGGCAGGGCGAGGAATTTCGGTGATCTCAACGATCCAAAAAGCGACGTTGCAAAACTTGCAAAGGAATTCAAGCTGCTGGAAAACAGGGCCACGTCAACTCTCCTGCCAGACGAAAAGACAAACCCCTTTGTATTTTATATAGACCCCGACGGGGTGCTGGAACGGTACAAGATCACGAAGGAAACAAAACTCGCTGAGTTTAAATCGGGTTTTGAGTAAGAGTAATTCACAGGGTCTCTCCCTTTGAACGGGCAGAAACATATAGAGGTGAGCAATCAGAATTAAGATTAAATGAAAGGAGCAAATAAGATGGCAAATGTAACACGCCGTAATTTTATACAGTTGGGCATAGCCAGCGGAGCTCTCCTTGCCGCCGGGGAAGGACTCATGTTCCCTGCGCTGGCCGGTGCAGTCACATTAAAAAGCGGCGGTAAAGATTTTAACTTCACGAGTTTTAAGGAAAGGACGGCCATACCTACTGCCTGCTGGTCATGCGTAACCAGATGTGCTGCCATGGGATTTGTGGAGGACGGCAGGGTGGTCAAAATGGAATCCAATCCCGATTCCATCAGAACCGAGGGCAAGATGTGCGCCAAGGGACAGTCAGGCCCCAATGATGTCTACTTCCCTGACAGGCTTCTCTATCCGATGAAACGCGCCGGCAAACGGGGTGAAGGAAAATGGAAGAGGATTACCTGGGACGAAGCGATTGCGGAGATTTCAGGAAAGCTGAAAAAGTTCCGCGACGACGGGACCCCTGAAAAATTCATGTTCCACTACGGTACCATGGAGGCAAGCGCCAAAAAACTGATCAAGGACATATTCCTTGCAACCTACGGAACAGGCACCATTGGAAACCACATCTCCACGAGCACAAGCGCAAAAAAGGCCGCACAGGAACTGACATGGGGCAAATTCTTTGACAACTGGGATTTCGACAACACAAAATTCGTCCTGAACTTTGGAAGCAATGTGCAGGAGGCACATATTAATCATGTCCCCTGTTCAAACAGGCTGATTGCGTCAAGGGTCGATAACAACGTAAAAAGTGTGACCTTTGATGTGAGGTATTCAAATACTGCTGCCAAGTCATCGGAGTGGATACCGATCAAGCCCGGAACAGACGGAGCCGTTGCCCTTGCCATGTGTAATGTGATAATGCAGAACGACCTCCATGACAAGGACTTCTTCACATTCATCAGGGCGACCGAGAATGTGAATGCCTCAGTGGATGAAAAAGTGTCTGCTTTGAAATCCCACCTTTCCCAGTATACCCCAGCCTGGGCAGAAAAGATAAGCGGGGTGAGTGCCGCAAAGATTGAATCCCTGGCAAAGGAATTTGCCAATGCAAAGCCCGCGGTAGTTATCAGTTTCAGGGGAGCAATTGCACATTACAACGGCGTTGAAACAGAGCGCGCTATCCAGATGCTCGCCGCTATCACCGGAAACATCGATAACCCGGGCGGAAGATGCAGGGGCGTAGGCGCCGCATGGAAGTACCCAGAAGGACCGAAGGACAAGCCTGAGGCAAAGAGACTTGAAATCGTTGACGGCAAGGGTGCGGCCATGCCGACCCACCACGTGAGCCACCAGGCGTTTCAGATGATCAAAGACGGCAGCAAGGGAAGGCCCGACGTTTACATGTGGTACTGCTACAATCCTGTCTATGTGAATGGTGAATCAAAGGCGGTCGCAGAGGTACTGAAGGACGAAAAGATGGTCCCCTTTACCGTGGCCTCTACTATTGTCTATGACGAATCAAGCAAACTCGCTGATATGATTCTCCCTGATGCCAATTATCTTGAGCGGTGGGACTGGGAAGACGGTTATTCCCCTACGCAGGTACCGGAGTACTACATCCGCCAGCCCCTCGTAAAACCGCTTGGTGAGGCCAGAGATTTTGGCGACGTTGTTATTGAGCTCGCAGAGAAAATGGGGATGTCTTTAGGCGTCGGCAGCTCCAAGGAAGAGTTTGTAAGCAAATCGTGTGAGATGACGCCGGGAGTAAAAGAGGCAGGAGGGATAGAGTATATGAAGAAGAACGGGGTATGGCATGACAAAAAAGCCAAGCCCGAATATCAGACCTACAGGGAAGAAGCAAAGATTGACGGCGCTGTTCTTGATGAAGCCACCGGTGTATACTGGAAAGGGAGCGGGGATTATACCAAGACCAAAGATGCCTACAAACAGTATGTTGGCCAGAAAATAGGCGACAAGGTCTACCGGGGCTTTTCCCCTGACAAACTGAACAAGACGGGGTACTTTGAACTTTACTCCGGCCTGATGAAAGACAAGGGGTTTGGAGCGCTCCCCACCTGGATATCCATACCCGATCATGAGAAGATGAAGTCCGATGACCTCATTCTCACCACCTATAAAGTCGCTGTCCATATCCTCTCGAGGAGTTCACACCGCAAATGGATAAGTGAAATGTACCATGATAATCCGGGATGGATCAATCCAAAGACAGCGGAGGCACGGGGGATAAAGGACGGAGACAAAATCAGGGTCAAATCTTCGGTCGGTGAGATAGTAACCACGGCCCGTGTCACGGAAAAGATAATTCCCGGCACCATAGCCGTCTCTTTCCATGTGGGACGCGAGGAGTCAGGAATTTACGGTTCAGGGAAAAAATCTCCTGAGGGACATGATAATGATCCTGACATCGCGAACAAATTCTGGGACACCTACGGGGTTAATTCAAACAGCATAATCCCGAATTCCTCTGATCCGATAAGCGGACAGCTCTGTTGTATGGATACGGTAGTAAGCGTTACAAAAGCATAGGATTGCCCTCTCATCATACACCCCGGCGGGTGATGCAGAGCGGGTGCCGGAATCATCCCCCTTCCATTGCAGGAAGGGGGATCTGTAAAAGCAGACATAAAAATGTTCCAACTGTAATAGAATAGAGGGAGAAGAATCATATGACCGAGACCATGACTGACACTGCCACACAACGAAGTAATATTTATGGCCTGCTGGCGCTGATTTACCGTGCCGAACCTTCTGAACAGTTAATTACGTATATCAAAGCTCCGGAGATGCTCTCAGTCTTATCCGTCATGGGGGCAGGGCTGGGAGATGATTTTCTGAAAAGGTCGGA